>JAUQQI010000071.1 GCA_030549955.1 Chloroflexota bacterium | reverse complement strand
ATTGCGCCGGGTGGCCAGGCCCCGGATTTTGCCCTGCCGAGCACGGCCGGGCCCCTGCGGCTGAGCGACCTGTGGCAGGGCTGTCGGGTAGTGCTCGCCTTTTACATCGAAGACAGGACCCCTGGGTGCAGTCAGGAGCTGCGCCAGCTCATGGCCGCCTACGAGACGATCCGGGCGGCCGGGGCCGAGGTCGTGGCTGTGAGTGCCGACTCCCTGGAGTCCCACCTGGCTTTCTGCGAGGCGCTGGGGGGCTGCCCGTTTCCCCTGGTGTCGGACCCTGAGCTGGTCGCTGCCCGGCTCTACGATGTCGTCGGGGAAGACGGGAAACGAAGCCGCCGGGCCGTCTTCGTCATCGACCGCGGCGGCCGGATTATCCACGCGGTTCCCTGGTATCAGCCGGAAAGCACAGCCCAGTTTCTCGAGATTTTCGGAGCCCTTGGACTAACTTGAGACCGCCCGGGCCAGACTCTGCTCGTAAAGCTGGGCCTGCTCCGGCGACATGCGCCGGGCCCGCTGTCGGACGGCCTGGGCTGCCCGAAGCACCGACTCCTCCCACATGCGCCGGATGGCGGCCAGGTCTTCCTCGGAGAGAACGTAATACCTGACCGGGGCTTCGGAGACCTCCAGAACCTCCGCCGCCTGCCGCCCATCTGTCGGCGGCTCAAAGCGCAGGTCCGGTCGGCCCAGGGCCTGAATTAAAAGCAACCGGGCCATCACCGCCGGCCGCACCCCGTAGGCCCGGGCGAGGGTGATGAGCCTCTCGTGGCTCTGGTCGTCGAGCCTGACCGGAATCAGTCGACCTGAAACCCGCTTGCCCATGGCACCACCCCCTGAACCGGCCAATTCGACTGCAGGAGGCTTGTCCGACAGGGGCCACGGGTCATAAAATCGAAAATGGGTCTGCAGTCTAGCCGGAAAACCGGAGCGGGAAACGGGATTCGAACCCGCGACCCCCTGCTTGGGAAGCAGGTGCTCTGCCAGCTGAGCTATTCCCGCCTGCCAATTGCGATTATATTGGGGAGGCAGCGGTCATGTCAAGGGCCGACCATCACCAGCACCTGGTCCTGACGCCAACCGAGCCGGCCGATACCAGGGCCTTTTCGCGTCTTTTAGTCGTGGTAGCCACGACGGGGACCTTCATGCTGGTCGAGCTCGTGGCCGGCTACATTTCGGGCAGTCTTGCCATCCTGGCTGACGCCGGTCACATGTTCTCGGACCTGGCGGCCCTGCTCCTGGCTCTGGCGGCCCAATGGTATACAACCCGGCCGCCAACCCCCCAGCGGTCCTACGGCTACTACCGGGCCGAGATCCTGGCGGCGCTGGCCAACGGGGTCGGCCTCGCAATCGTCGCCTTGATCATCCTCTACGAGGCCTGGCAGCGGCTCCAAGAGCCCCGGGAGCTGACTGGCCTCGTCATGGTCGGGGTCGGTGTTGCCGGCCTGCTCGTCAACATGTTCGGCCTGGTCATCCTGAACTCCGGCCGGAGCACCAACCTGAATATCCGGGGCGCCTGGCTCCACATCTTTGGGGATGCGCTCGGTTCGGTGGCCATCCTGGTCGCCGCGGGCTTCATCAGCCTCTTCGGCTGGTACATTGCCGACCCCATTGCGGGCGCGGTTATTGCGGTCCTGATTCTGGTCTCGGCTATTCGGCTGACTCGCGACGCCGTCGACATCCTGATGGAGGCCGTCCCCCGACACATCAGCCTGCTTGAAGTTCGGGATGCCCTCCGCCAGCAGCCGGGGGTTGAGGACGTCCACGACCTCCATATCTGGACACTCGCCAGCGGGTTTGTCGCCCTGAGCGCCCACATCGTCACCAGCCACGTTTGGGGCGAAGATATCCGCCAGCTTCTCGTAAACCTGCGCCGGCTCGTCCGGGACCGCTACGGGATTTCCCACACAACCCTGCAGATTGAGACGCCGGGAATTCCTGAAGACGATACCCGGTTCTGCGAGGGCGACCCCCGCTGTCTGCCGTAGGCCCTGGGGCCGGTATAAAATTGGCGCGGAATACAAAAGCTGGGGGTGACGGGTTATGGACCGGAAGCGGCTCGTTCGGGTGGCCCTTGGTGAGGAGCCGGCTGACCTTCTGCTGGTCAATGCCCGGGTTGTAAACGTCTTTACCGCCGAGGTTGAGCGGGCGGCGGTGGCCGTAGCCGACGGCCGGATTGCCGGTATCGGCCGCTACACCCGGGGTCAGGAAGTGGTCGACGTCGGCGGCCGCTACTTGGTGCCAGGATTCATTGACGGCCACATCCACCTGGAGAGCACCCTGCTCGTGCCCCAGGAGTTTGCCCGGGCGGTGGTGCCCAGGGGCACCCTCGGGGTGGTCGCCGACCCCCACGAGGTCGCAAACGTCGGCGGCCTGCGGGCGGTCCGGTTTCTGGTCGACCAGACCCGGGACCTGCCGATGGACTTTTTCTTCCAGATGCCGTCCTGCGTGCCGGCAAGCCACCTTGAATCGGCGGGGGCAGTTATCGGCCCGGCCGAGGTCGAAGCCGGCCTCGGGTGGCCCGAGGTCCTGGGCCTTGGGGAGATGATGAACTTCGTTGGGGTTCTGGCCGGCATCGATGACCCCCACGCCAAGCTTGCGGCCGCCCGGGGCCGGGTCATCGACGGCCACGCCCCCGGCCTTACCGGCCGCCGGCTCAATGCCTATATTGCGGCCGGGCCCCGGTCCGACCACGAAACGACCCGCCGGGCGGAGGGCCGGGACAAGCTCCGCCGGGGCATGTTTTTGTTTATCCGGGAGGGGTCCTCGGCGAAAAACCTGGCCGAGCTTCTCCCCCTGGTGACCGACCGGACCTACCACCGGTGTGGGTTTGTCACCGACGACCGGTCGTGCCATGACATCATGGAGGAGGGCCACCTGGACCACGTTGTTAACCTGGCCATCCGCCGGGGCCTCAACCCGGTTCGGGCGATCCAGCTCGCCAGCTTCACCACGGCCAGTTACTTCCGGCTCCAGGACATTGGGGCCATCGCTCCCGGGTACTGGGCGAACTTTTTCATAAGCCCGGACCTGACCGAAATCCGGGCCGATGAGGTCTTCTACCGGGGCCGGCTGGTGGCCAGGGGCGGCCGGGCCCTCTTTGAAACCACCTTTCGGCCGGAGGAGTGGGCTCTCCACACCGTCAACCTGCCCGACCTCCAGGCGGACGACCTTCGGCTCGAGTTCGCCGCGGAGAAATTCCCGGTCGTCGAGGTTATTCCCGACCAGATTGTTACCCGGCTGGTAGAAGTTTCACCGCCCCGTCGGGACGGGCAGGTCGTCGCCGACCCGGACCGGGACCTGGCCAAGCTGGTCGTCATCGAGCGCCACCACCGGACCGGCCGGCTCGGCATCGGGCTGGTCAGGGGGCTCGGACTT
>JAUQQI010000044.1:19877-28179 GCA_030549955.1 Chloroflexota bacterium | reverse complement strand
CCAATCCAGGGCCTATATCGAGGGATTCAGGGCCAGATACGGCAGGACGCCCGACCCGCTGTCGATGCATGGCTATGCGGCTGCCCGAGCCCTGATCGAGGCCGTGGCCCTGGTCCTTCAGGATGAGCCCCAGGCCCGCCCCAGGCCGGAGCGGATCCGGGACGCCCTGTTAAAGGTGGCGGTTCAGACCCCAATGGGCCGGGTCGCATTCAAGCCTGACGGGGACCCTGTCGAGTATTTGCGGTATGTAATCCAGATTCAGGACGGCAAATACGTCGTCGTTTATCCGCCCGAGCGGGCAACTGGAACGGCACGTCTGCCGTAGGGATGTCGCCCGAAACCTTCCTTTCGACGGCCGTCGCCGGCCTTGGAACCGGGGCCCTCTACGCCCTGCTGGCCGCCGGTCTCGCCCTGACCCTCAGGGTCGCCCGTACGGTGAACCTGGCCCACGGTGACCTGGTTGTCCTGGGCGGTTATGGGGTCTTCTGGCTGGGTACGGTTTTCGGGTACCCGTTCTGGCTCGTGGTGCCGGTTTGCGCCCTCGCTGGTGGCCTGGGCGGGGCCGTCATCTGGGCCGCCACTCGTCGGCTTCCCGAACCCCGGCCCCTTTATAGTCTGGTCCTGACCTTCGGGTTCTCAATGTTGCTCCAGGGGCTTTACCTGGCCTGGTGGCGGGCCGATTACCGGCTCGTAACCGGCACGCCCCTCCAGGGCGGCCTCCGGGTTGCCGACCTGAACCTGCCGGCCGAGAGGGTGGTTGCGGGTACCCTCGGGTTGCTGAGCCTCGGGCTGCTTCACCTCTTTCTGACCCGCACTTGCGCGGGCGTGATCCTGCGGGCGACGAGTTCGGACCCCGTCGGCGCGGCCCTCCTGGGTGTTCGAACCCACCGGGTAGAGCTGGCCGCGTTCCTCGCCGGCGGGGCCGTGGCCGCCTTCGCTGGCATCTGGTACTCGCTTATTTACGTTCTTTATCCGGCCGCTGGGGTCACCCCGACCATCATCGGGCTCGTTCTGACCATGCTGGCCGGCCAGGGTCCCCTCGGGAGGGTGGCCCTGGCCGGGCTCGGCCTGGGGCTGGCCGAAGCCTTCGCAACGTTGCTGCTGGGCCTGTCCTGGCGTGAACTGGTGGCTTACGGGGCCCTGTTCGCCGTCCTGCTGGCACGGAGCCGGCCATTGCATCCCGGGCAGGGTGACCCGGTTGCCGACGGGTGGCGGCGTGAGAGCCCACCCCGGGGACTACTGCCCACGCTGCTCACCTGCCTGATACTGACGTTGCTCTTGCTGGCCCCGGCCATCCTCCCCGGCTATATCCGCCAGCTCCTGACGGGTGCCCTCATTTTCGCCGGCCTGGGTCTTTCCTGGCTCGTTCTGCGCTGGGCCGGGCCAGTCTCTTTCGGCCACGCCGCCTTTGTGGGGCTCGGCGCTTATATTTCCGCCACGGCCGTCCTCAGGCTCGGCTTCAGCCCCTGGCAGGCCATCCTGGTCGCCGGGCTTTCGGGAGCCGTCCTGGCAGTTCCCCTGGGTGCAATAACCTTAAAGCTGAGCGGGCCGGATTTGGCTCTGGCCAGCCTCGCCCTGGTTCCCCTCCTGAAACTGCTCGTGCTTAACCTGGAACCCATCACCGGCGGCTCGCAGGGCCTGGTGGGGATCCCGCCCCTGACCCTACCCGGCCTCGACGGAGTTCCGCCGCCGTTAACCGAGTATTATGCGGCACTGGCCGCGGCAGGTCTGACCGCCATCGGCCTGCTGTGGCTGCAGCATTCGGCCGCGGGCTGGGCGATAGCGGCGGTGCGGGAGGACCCCGTGGCTGCCGACCACGTCGGCATCAACCCCGCCCGGGCCCGTCTGCTGGCCCTGACTGTCAGTGCCACCATCGCCTGCCTGATCGGTGGTATCCTTGCCCACTCGACCCGCTACCTGGAGCCGGGACTGGCATTCGATTACCGGTTTTCGCTCCTGCCGCTGGTTATGGCCCAGCTTGGGGGCGCAGGCGGCCCGGCGGGAACGCTGCTGACCGCCCTGAGCCTGTACCTCCTCAGTGAGCTCATCCTGGCGCCGGCCCTGCCTTACACCCACCAGGCGGTTTATGGCCTCGTGCTTCTGGGTGTGATGGTTATAACCCCGGGCCGTCCGGTCGTCGAAGTTTTGCTGAGCCGGCGCCAGTTACTGCCGGCCAAAGAATTGCCCGGCGAGCCGGCACCCATTCGCCTGCCGCTGAAGGCCGGGACTGACCTGATTTGCAAGGGACTTGGGCGCCGATTTGACGGGTTGCTGGCCGTCGACGACGTCAGCCTGACCCTCTCGCCAGGAAATACCCTGGGCCTGACCGGCCCGAACGGCTCGGGCAAGACAACCCTGCTCGACCTTATCTCCGGGGCTTGCCAGCCAGAACGGGGACAGGTGACGTGGGGAGGCCGGGATATCACGACGGCGCCGCCCCACCGACGCTGCCGGTGGGGTCTCGCCCGGACCTTCCAGGTGGTGAGGCCCTTCCGGGGGTTAACAGTCCGGGAAAACGTTCGGCTGGCCCTCATCTACGGGGGCAGGCTTAAGCCGGCAGCCGCGGCCGCGCTCGCCGACGAGGTCCTGGCCGCGGTGGGCCTCAGGGCCCAGGCCGACCGCCTGGCCGGGGAACTTAGCCTGGGCCAGCAGCGGCTGGTGGAGTTTGCCCGGGCCCTGGCAACCTGCCCGGCGGTTCTGCTGCTGGACGAGGTCAGTGCCGGCCTGAGCCCGGCCGCCCGTCGCCGCGTCATCGGCCTTATCCGGCAGCTGTCGGCGGCCGGGGTAAGTGTGCTCCAGGTTGAGCATTCGCTGCGGGTGCTTCGGGAAAGCTGTGGCCATGTCCTCGTTATGAACCGGGGACGCCTGATAGCTTCCGGTGCGCCGGATGACCTGGCCGAGGACCCGGCCATGCTGGCCGTTTACCTGGGTACCGAAGGGGAAGAGGCGAGCTGAGGTGAGGCCGGAGCCGGTTATCCTTGAAGGCCGACAGGTTTCGGCGGGCTACTATGGTCAGGTCGTATTGCAGGAGGTCTCTTTCACCGCCGGCCCCGGGGAAATAGTTGGGGTGCTGGGGCCTAACGGCGCCGGCAAGACCACCTTGCTCAAGGCGGTCGCCGGCCTCATCCGGCCGGTCGGCGGCCGGATCCTGCTGCGGGGGGAGGAAATCCAGCACCTGGGGCCGGCAGAAGTTGCCCGCCGCGGCCTGGTTTACATCCCCGAAGGCCGCCACCTGTTTCTGGACCTGACCGTGGCCGAGAACCTGCGGATTGGCGCCCACGTTCCCCGGGCCCGGGCTTACCTGAACCGGAGTCTGGGGGTGATCTACCGGCTGTTTCCCGTCCTCGGCCAGCGCCAGCACGCCCAGGCCCGGGAGCTGAGTGGCGGTCAGCAGCAGATACTCGCCCTCGCCCGGGGATTGATGGCCCGGCCCGTGGTTCTGCTACTGGACGACCCGTTTGCCGGGCTGGGACGTGGGGTCGCCGACCAGTTTTGCCGGGCCCTCCGGAGCATCTGCGCCGAAGGAACAACCATTATTGTCGCCGGCCAGCACGTCAACCGGATCCTCGACCTGGCCAACCGGGTCTACGTGCTGAACGCCGGCCGGGTAGTGGTGGCGGGCCCACCGGCCGAGCTCCGCACCGGCGATATCCTTGCCCGCCTCCTGTTCTAGCCCAGGTGCCGGCCGAGCCAGGCAGGCACGCGCCGGTAAACCTCAGGGTGGGTGACCAGCTCCCCGTGGTTAAGCCAGTAGGGCAGATAATCTGCCAGTGGGTGGCCAAACTCCACCGGCGCCCGTAAATCGGTTTCCAGTTCCAGGTATTCGGCGGCCGGCACCCCAGCTGCCAGCTCCCGGATACCTTCCCGGAGGGTTCCAATATCGTACCGGGCGCTGATGAGCAGGGTCGGCCGGTCAGATACAGGCGGCTTTCCCAGCCGGCCCAGCAGTGCCAGGACGTAACCGGGGTAGGGCTCCCGAACCCGGGGGCTAGGCAACCGGGTGAACATCAGCTGGCCTTCCGGGGAGACCCCCTTTGGCACCGCCGGCGAGACGGCGACGACCGCGTCGGCGCTACTGTGGAGGGCCAGCCGGCCGCCCAGGCTGTGGCCGACGACCCCAACCCGACCATACCGCCGCATGTAAGCCAGGCCCGCCTCGACCTCAGCCAGAGCCCCCTCACTCAGCGGGGCCGGGTGTTCGCCATGCCCCGGCAGGTCAATGCACAGGGCAACCAGGCCCGCCTCAGCCAGGACCAGCCCCAGGCCCAGCAGGCTATCTTTCGAGCCCCCGTAACCGTGGATGAGCACGGCCCCGGCCCGGGGCCGCTCGGGGCTTACCAGCCAGCCGCCGAAGCTTCCGGCCGAACCGTAAGGTAGCCTTTCAACTGCCGGCATCGGCCCGGCCCGGCCCGGCGGGCTGTTCAACCTGGGCTCGCAGGAGCCGGCGGAGAAGCTTGCCGGTAGGGGTCCGTGGCAGGTCGGCCACGAATTCCACCTCCCGGGGCAGCTTGTAGGTTGCGATTTTACCCCGGCAGAACTCGATTATGTCCTCCGGCCTGACCTGTTCAGGGGTGTAGCCCGGCTTCAGAACAACAAAGGCCTTGGCATTCTGGCCGCGAACCGGGTCCGGGACACCAACCACACCGACATCCGCCACGGCCGGGTGCTGCTTTATGGTTTCCTCAATCTCCTCCGGCCCGACCCGGTAGCCCGAGGTCTTGATAATGTCGTCTTCCCGGGAGACGAACCAGAAGTAGCCGTCCTCATCCCGGTAAACGAAGTCACCAACCCGGTTCCTGCCGTTCCAGACGGCCCGGCGCTGTTTTTCGACGTCCCGCCAGTAGAGGGTGCCGGTCGGGCCGCGGGCCACCATCAGACCCACCTCACCCGGCGGCAATTCCCGACCGTCCTCGTCGATGACCTTCACCTCGTAGCCGGGGACCGGCTGACCGAAGGAGCCCGGCTTCGCCTTCAGGTTGACCACGTTCGAAACAAAGACATACATCATCTCGGTGGTACCGAACCCCTCGAAGATCTCCAGCCCGAAGCGGGCCTTCCAGTCGTAATAAGTCTGGGCGGTCAGGGACTCGCCGCCGCCGGTGCAGAGCCGCAGACTCGACAGGTCATACTTCTCGGCATCGGGCACCTGCAGCATCTTGCGGTAGGCCGTCGGCGGCAGGGTCAGGATGGTGACCCGATGGTCCTGGATCGTCTGGAACATCTTCTCCGGGTCAAACCGGGCCACCAGCGAGGCCGCCGCCCCGAAACGATACGGGATGGTGATAAAGGTTGAGTAGCCGGCGCCGAAGGCAATGGGCGCCGAGCCACCAATAACGTCATCCTCCCGCACCCGCCAGCCGTAGCGGCCGAAGACATCCGGAACGATGAGCAGCTCCTCAACCGGATGGACAGTGCCCTTCGGCAACCCGGTTGTACCGGACGTGTAGAGCAGAACGGCCGGGTCCAGCCGTGGCCGCCGGACCAGGGGAACCTCCTCCCGACCAGCCCTGACCAGCTCGGCGTAATTGAGGTAGCCCCGTTCAGCCAGGGCCGGCCAGTCGCCCCCAACCACCACGATGTGCTTGACGGTCGTCAGGGCATCCCGGGCGGCCTCAACTTCGCCCAGCAGGGCCGCCGCAACGATCAGGGCGACCGCCTCGCAGTCGCGGGCCACGTGGGCGAGCTCCGTCCGGGAAAAGAGGGGGGAAGTCGGAACCGGAATCGCGCCAATGACCAGCAGGGCGAAATTGCTCACCACGGCAGGCGGGATATTAGGCAGCCGCAGGATTACCCGGTCGCCGGGACCAATGCCCAGGTCCTGCAGGCTGGCAGCCAGCCGCCGGCTCTGGTTAAAAAGCTGCTCGTAAGAGATCCGCTGGTCTTCGAACAGGACCGCCGTCCGGTCCCCACGGCCTGCGGCCACCTGCCTTTCGAGGAGCTCCTCGACCGGGTTCAGACGGTCCGGATATGACAATTCGGGCAAGGTGTAGGTTCGGGTCGGCCAGAGCTCACGGGGCGGCAGAAACCGTTCAAACTCAGGGCTTATCACCACTTTCACCCCCCCTTTTAACTTTTTGCAGCTCCTGCTTGAGGCGTCCGGTGAATTCGGTCCGGAAGGCCTCGATATCCAGGGCCTCATCGTAGCGGCCAGCCAGGTACAGGGCCAGACCCTTGTAAACCAGGGCCTCTTTCAGCCCGGGGTCCTGAGCCAGAGCCGCATCGAAACAGGCGACGCTTTCGGTGTAGCGGCCAAGACCCATCAGGGCGTAACCTTTGCCTGCCAGCGCCAGGGCCCGGCGGTGGTCCAGGGCCAGGGCCCGGTCGAAGGCCAAAATCGCCTCGTCAAAGCGGCCCAGGTCGTTAAGGCAGAGGCCCTGGAGCTCCAGGGCCCGGATACTTCCTGGCCAGGCCTCCAGCTCCCGCCGGCAACAGAAGAGGGCCTCGTCCAGAAAGCCTCTGGCTACCAGCTCGGCCGCCCGGTCGAGCCAGCCCGGCAGGGCATCCTCGCCGGTAAACCGCAGGATGACGCCCTCGTAAGTCTCCTCGATTGCCCGCCGGCCACTCCCGATGACAGGCCGGCCGTGCCCGGGCAGAACATTGTCGACCTCCCGCCTCAAAAGCGCCCGCAGGCTGAGGAGATACTGGTCCAGCCGGCCCCCGGCGAAGTCGTCGGGCGCGGCGATGGCATCCGGCAGGACCAGGTCGCCAGTGAGAAGGGTGCGGCTTGCGGCGTGGTAGAGGCAGATCCCATCGGCCGTATGGCCGGGGGTGTGGATAACCTCCCAGGGCATGCCCGCAAGTTGCAGGACCTCCCCGCCCCGCACTTCCACCGCCCGGGCGCCGAAGGTGTCAGCAAAGGCTTTCAGGTTCGGCGGAGCAGCCTCATGAAAGATCAGCTCGAATCCGGTTTGGCCAAAACTGGGGTAGGCCCGCACCAGCTCGACCACGCCCATAACGTGGTCGTTGTGGGTATGGGTGAGGAGAACCTGCCTGATGTCGGCCGGCTTAAAACCGAGCCTGAAAAGCTCAAGGAAGGCCGTGTAATCGTTGCCGGCGTCGACCAGGGCCAGATGCTCGCCCCGGAGGACGTAAATATTACTGGAAAAATCATAACCCTTTAAGAACAGGATCCGGTCGAAGAAGTGGTCACGGCGCCCCGAAAGCTCCCCCAGGGGCACCCAGCCGGTGGGCTCCGAGCCCGCGCCACCCATTCCCGGCCCCCAGTCTCTTACTCGACGTAGGCGAGCTTATAACCCAGCTTCATCGCCTCGTCGGGCCACCACTTCCGCCGCCGCTCCTCGCCGGGGTAAACCTCCACCTCCTCCAGCTTGCCCTCGTCCTCGTTCGATTCGGGCTGGCGAAGGATCTTCTCGATGCTCAGCTCCAGGAAGTGGAATTCGGTCAGCCTGTACCTGGAGATAACGTTCGGTGGCAGAACGACCGCCAGGCCCGTTTCCCGGGAGGTCTTCCATTCGAAAGGCTCGTTCGGTGTCTCGACTTTGCGGCCGTCACCGTCGTAGATGCCGAGGAGCCGGCCGGCCACAATATCCCCTGGCCTCACCTTGTAGTCCTCGTACAGTTCATCGGGCAAGTACCACCAGAGGGCACGCTCGCCCGTGCGAACATACCCCCGGACAATCATCGGGTCGAAGCCGCAGACGACCACCCGGCACTTCTCAGGCATGGCACCCTCCTTCGACGGCCTGGATAAGTTCTTCCCATTGCTGGCGGCAGAACTCCCAGAAGTCGTCCCAGTTCGAGTTGTCGATATAACCGGTCTCGCGCAGCCTGCGCAGGTAAGGGTAAATATACTCGTCGAGCTCCCCCCAGAATTCCCGGGCCACGAGCTCGGCAGACTCAGCCGGCCCCGACCGCAGGTACGACTCCTTCCAGGCTACGACCATCCGCTTCAGCCGGACGAGCTCCAGGAGGCCGTTGGCGTCGGCCATCTTCGGGCTCCTTTAAGCCTTCGGTTCGAAGGCGTAACAGCGCTTTATGACTTTATGCTCGGGAATGCACCAGTAAAACGGCCAGTGGATCTTCATACACCAGCCGATAATATCGGCCGGCGGAAAACGGGATCCCTTCAGGACCGGCTTCAGGTGCCTGCACTGCCAGCAAATATGATCCGTCTGCTTCTCGGGTACCAGGACCTGCGCCAGGAACTGTTCCGGCGTCAGCTCGGGCATCGCGCCACCTCCCGGAAATCGGCTACCAGTCCGTGACCAGACCGGCGGCCAGCTTTTGCTGGTACTCTTCCCAGACGTCGCCCGAGAGCTTCTCAAGCTCCCAGCGGTACGGA
>JAUQQI010000044.1:2267-19867 GCA_030549955.1 Chloroflexota bacterium | reverse complement strand
CGGAAATTGCCCGGCCAGGCCGGAGCTGGGCGGCTGCGGCCGCCAGCCCCGGACCGGCCGTCCCCGAATGCTGAACTTGACCATATCCGGCCGGCCCAGGTAGATGTGCCGGGGCAGGCATTCGTAGGGTCGGGTACGCCCGGGTGTACCGGGATAGTAAGCCTTATACCCGTCCAGGGGCTTGTCAGCGTAGAGCGGGCTGATGTCGGGCTGTTCACCGGGCCGCTCTTGCGGTCCCCGGTACATGAAGCCCTGGATCATGTGGATGTAGTAGACCGTCCCGCACTCGGCACAGTTGACCTTCCCCTCCCAGTTCCAGAAGTAGTAGGGGTCCAGGTAATTGACCGTGTTGCATTTCTTACACCAGATGATGTCGCACATAAGCCGCCTCCCTTACGGTTGCGCGACTAGATCCACGCCTTGTCATACCATTCCTTGATGGTCTTGAGGGGATAGCCCAGCAGCTCGTGATAGACCTTTACATTGTCGGCCCCTACGGGCCGCCAGACCCACTTGAGCCGGCGCGGGGTCTTGGAAAGCAGGCCCGCGCTGTAGGTGCCGTGGACCAGCAAATCCCCAAAGAGGGGGTCTTCGAACCAGCGGATGGTTCCCCGCTGGCGGTAATGCTCCGACTCGTAGACCTCCCGGTCATTCATGACCGGCGATGCCAGGATCCCGGCGTCTGTCAGGATTCTGACGACCTCCGAACGCGACTTGTCCGCGGCCCAGCGCTCGAGGGCGGCATAGATCTCCACCTGGGCCTCAGCTTCGACCCGGTCCCTGTGCCCCTTATACTTCTCGTAGAGTTCCTTCAGGCCCGTAACTTCGCACAGGGCCTTAAAGTCCGCATCATTGAAGGCCGAGACCATCACGTACCGGGCTTCCAGTCGGTCCTGAGGATTCTCGGCGTCGGGGAAGTCTGACTTGCCGCACCGGATGATACCGTGGACGCAGAGCTGGGTATCCCAGTTGCCCCAGCGCTGGCGCACCACCCCGAACCGGCCGTAAAGGGGCACAGCGTAACCGGTGAACCGGGTCGAGGTCTGAACCTGCGAGAACTCAATCATGGTACCAAGGCCGGTCTTCCGCCGCCAGTGCAGGGCGGCTAAGATGGCGAAGGTGATCAGGGTACCAGAAGCCCAGTCCATAATCCAGTTTGAGAGCTTGGTCGGATGGCCGCCCATATGCTCATGGAAGCCGGTGATCGAAGCAAATCCGCCGTGGGCCTGGCCGAGGATGTCATATGAGCCGCCAAAGACCTTCGGCCCGTACCCAAAGCCCCCGCCCCAGACGTAGATGAACCTGGGGTTGATCTCCTGCAGGTAACGGTAACTCAGGCGCCAGCGGTCAAAAGTGCCGGGCCGGTAAAGCTCGGTGAGGCCATCACTCATCCTGACGAGCTGGTAGAAGACCTCACGCATCTCCGGCACGTGGTAATCCATCGTGATGAAATACTTGTTGGGGTTAGCGTTCATATAACCCAGGCCCGTCCCCGTCATCGGCCGGGAGTCATGCAGGGGGTAGAGATACGCCTCGTTAAAGGGGGAGGTATGCCGCATCGGGTCGCCGATGCGGGGCATCTCGATCTTGATCACCTCAGCACCCAGCTCGGCCAGATTCGCCGCCGAGTGGGGGGTAAAAATGTACATCGTGCAGCTCAGCCAGCGGATGCCTTTGAGGGCCTCCGGCTTCAAGAACTCATTACCCGGATCGAACAGCTTGCGGCAATACTCCTCATAGGGGACCTTCATCTCCTCCAGCTCTTCCCGGGTTCGCGGACCGGGAAGGTCGTCGAGACGCACCTGCCGCGGGTCCTTCGCCATCGTAACTTCACCCCCTTCGCAACTAGATGACGCCCTTACCTTTAAGCTCATCAACCTTTGAGGGGCTCAGGCCAAGCCAGCGCATGTAAATCTCGTAGTTGTCCTGGCCAATGGCCCGGCCCATCCACTTCACCCGGTGGGGTGTCTGGAACTGGAAGGCCGTGGGCGGAGTTGCGTAAAGGACCGGCCCGTAGTCGGTCTCGACCCAGTAAACCCACGGCCGGTACTTGAAGTGCGGGAACTCGCACACCTCGTCGATGTAGAGCAGGGGTCCAGCCGCAACATCGTACTCGAGCAGCTTCTCCTCGGCCTCGACCCGGTTAATGTTCCGCAGCCAGCGGGTAGTCAGCGTGTAGGTCTTGATCAGGGCGTGCAGAGCGTTCCGGGCCGCCATCTCCTTCAGGAACGGGTCCTCGTGGATCAGTCGGCCAAACTGCGGGTCATCCTGCTCGATGCACATACCAATCCGGTACCAGAGCCGGTCGCTCTGGCCCCCGATCATCATGTAGCCGTCCTTACACGGGTTCCACTCGTACTGGTTGAGGTTGGGGTCCCACCCGCCGGTCCGGGCTTTGATGCTGCGGTTGAATCCGTACCAGGTGATATCAAAGTCGAGGATGTCCAGCAGCGCTTCGGCCGCGGTCACCTCGATGAACTGGCCCTCGCCGCTGACCTCATCCCGCCAGTAGAGGGCCGCCAGAATATTAACGGCAGCCTGCTCCCCGGCCACGTAGTCCCCAACCCAGGCCCCAGCCCGGGTCGGGTCACCGCCCCGGCCCCGGGGTAGCTGGTCCTGCGGGAACCCGGTGTTGTGGATGAGCGAGTTGGTGGCCTGGGCGAAGGGTTCCAGCTCCCACTGGCCAAACCGGGAGACCCGGTCTTTCATGGGCCCCCACTGGCCCCGCAGGCCAACCCAGCAGTAAACAAGCCGGGGGTTGATACGGGAAAGCTGCCGGTAGCCGATCCCCCGCTCGTCCAGGTAGCCTGGCAGGTGGCCGTCAATGACAACGTCAGCGTGGGCGGCTAGCCCGCGGAAGACCTCCTGCCCCTCCGGCGTATCGATGTTAAGGGTGACCGCATACTGGTTACGCATCTCGTTAATGAACTCAAGGCCGGTCTTTTCGCCCGTTTGCTGATGCTCCAGCATGTACTCCTCGCGGCCGAAGGGGGTTAACTGCCGGAGCGGGTCGCCCCCGGGGGGTTCAACGCAGACCACCTCAGCCCCGGCTTCGGCCAGGAGCGAAGCCGCAAACTTGTGGCCCAGCCGCCAGAGGCCAATATCCACTACCTTCAGGCCCTGGAGGGCCTCCGGCTTACCGAAACTATCCTCGAACCGCAGGTTCTCTTCCAGCCAGCGGCCGAATTCCTCTGCCCCCCGCCGCGCGTAAACTTTTATGACCTCTTCGGGGGAAGGAGGTGGGGTCACCGGCCAGGGCCGCATGCCCATTGCGTCAGCACGACTGCGGATTTCTACCTCTTCCCGCTTGCCTTCCATAAATTGCTACCCTCCTCCAGCAAGGTTATCTGCCAGCACCGTAACCGCGAGGCCCAACCCTTGCTCCTGACATATCCCCGACAGGCCGAACCTTCTGCCGCCCCGTGGAGCCTGCAGAGCGCAAACATTCCCCCGAATTCTATCACCTGGGAACACAATTAGCTATAACCTGCTGACTCTTTGAATGCTATTCACCCCCGCTTTACGGCAATTCACCGGCAAAATCTGCCAACCGCCGGTTCAGATGCCCAGCAGGTTGCGCAGGCTCCGGACATGTCCCCGGCTCACCGTAAGTTCGGTGTGCTCCTTATCGTCGACCTTGAGCAAATAGACGCCGTTAAAGTAGGGCCGGATCTCGACGACCCGCTTGAGGTTGACGATAAACGACCGGTGAATCCGCAGAAAGGGCGGGTTCGGTAGCCGGGCCTCGAGTTCGTTCATGGTAAACCGGACGGTATAGACCTGGTCGTAAGTTTTGACCATCACCAGCTCGTCGTGGGCCTCGGCAAAGCGCACCTCGGCCAGGTCAATAAGCAGCGTCCGGCCGGACTTTTCGACCGGGAGGCGGTCGATAAGCTGAAACCGGGGCGGTTCGGCCTTCGGGGCCGGGTAGCGCCGCTCCCTGACCCGCTCCAGGGTCTCGATGAGCCGCTCGACCCGGACCGGCTTGAGCAGGTAGTCGGCGGCCCGCAGCTCGAAGGCCCGGACGGCGTACTCGTCGTAGGCCGTAACGAAGACCACAACCGGCGGCCGGCTGAACTCGGCCAGGACCTCGGCCAGCTCAAGGCCCGTCAGGCCCGGCATCTGGATGTCCAGGAAGACCACATCGAACTCCCGCTGACGGATAAGCCTGAGGGCATCGGTTGCGGTCAGGGCAACGGAGACCTGGACCGGCCAGCCGGTCTCCTGAAGCCGGTATTTGAGCTCGATGGTTGCCGGCTCCTCATCGTCCACGATGAGGGCCCGGAGGGTGGGTAAGCTGACCGTTGCCGGATTAATGCCGCTCATCGCCGTGCCACCGCCACGCCAGCATGGAATTTCGGAATCACAAACCTCACCTGGGTGCCCTGGCCCGGTGCAGACTGGACCTCGAGGCCCCGCTCCGGCCCGTAGATGCTCTTGAGCCGCTCGCTCACGTTCGCCAGCCCGAGGCCGCTCCGCCGGCCTGGGTCGGAGTTAAGCACCTGCCTTACCTGTTCAGGGGTCATCCCGACCCCGTTGTCGCTTACGGTGATAAGCACCTCATTGCCCCGGTCCTCGGCGGTGATCACCACCCGTCCGGGGCCGACCTTCCTGCTGATGCCGTGGCGGATCGCGTTTTCGACCAGGGGCTGGAGAACCAGGACGGGCACCGAGACCGGTAACACCTCCGGGTCGATCCGGTAAACGACCTCAAGCCGGTCGCCGTAGCGGGCCTTCTCCAGGGTGAGATACTGATGGACATATTCGAGCTCGTCGGCCAGGGATGCGAATTCGCCCCGCCGTTTAAAGGCCCGCCGGGTGAAGTCGGCAAACTCCACCAGCAACTCGTGGGCCTGCTCCGGGTTCGTCCGGATAAAGGCGGCGATGGTGTTCAGGGTATTGTAAATAAAGTGGGGCGAGATCTGGGCCTGGAGGGCGGCCAGTTCGGCCCGGGCGAGCCGCTCGGTCTGCCGGTCGAGCTCGGCCAGCTCCATCTGAATGCTCATCAGCCGGCCCAGGCTGTCGGCAATGCGGACCCGGGTTGGGGTGAGGGCCTGGTTGCCGTCGTAATAAATCTTCAGACAGCCCACCGTCCGGCCCCGGACCCGGAGGGGGACGACAATGGCCGACTGGAGGGGGCAACCCGGGTCGTTGCAACCGATGGCCCCAGGATTCGGGGCGACGATAGGCCGGCCGGTCCGGAGGACCTCCCGGGTCACCTGGGTGAGAGCCTGGGCCCCCGGCCGGTGGTGGTCGCTACCGGCCCCGACAAAGGCCAGGATCACCCCGTTGCCCACCAGGGCAACGGCGCTCGGCCGCAGGTAATCATAAACCAGCTTGACGGTCCGTTCGGCGGTGTGGGGGTTGAGACCGTGGCGCAGGTAGGGCAGGGTGTGGTTCGCCAGGTAGAGGGTTTCCAGCATCGCCTGCTCCCGGCCCTCACTGACGGTCCGGCTCCGGCGGGCAAGCAGGAGGGCCACCCCACCCGCGACGGCCACCACTACCATCAGCTCGGCCAGGACCAGCGGCAACGTCTCCATACGGACTCACCGTTTTATTCTCTAATATACTCTGTCCGCAGACCAAGCTGCTCCGGGACGTGCATCCGAAGCATCTTTAAGTTTATGTCCAGGGGCACCCGGTCCCGGGTAAGGCGGGAAACCCCAATCATTGTCCCAAAGGCGATGGGGATTGCCCAGATAGCCGGCTGGGCCAGAAGCGTCCAGAGGAGCGATTCGGAAGCCCCCAGGTCCAGGGGCGCCAGCCACATGGTGGCCAGGATCGCCACCGAGGCCGAAATGCCCCCAATTACCGTCCCGGCCATCGCCCCGGGCAGGGTCAGCCCCTTCCACCAGATGCCCAGGGTAAGCAGGGGGAAGAACGAGGCAGCCGAGATGGCAAAGGCCCAGCCCACCAGCATATTGATGGCGAACCGCTCGACCTGGACTCCGGCGGCGATGGCGACGAGGCCGGCCAGGATGGCCGAAACCTGGAAGGCCAGCCGCCGGGCCCGGGAGCTGGCCCGGGGCCGCAGGGTCCGGGCGTAAACATCGTGGGCGAGGGCCCCGGCGACCGCGACCATCAGGCCGGAAGTAGTCGACATAAAGGCGCTGAAAGCCCCGGCTGCCACCACCGCCTCCAGCAGTCGACTGAACCACTCGGGTCCGACCGCCGAGGGCAGGGCCAGCAGCAACCGCTCGGTCTCGCCCGAGGCGTATAGCTCCGGAACCAGCGACCGGCCCATGGTTCCGATAAGGGGCGGGAACAGGTAGAAAAGGGCGATCAGGCCGATGACGATAATCGTCGTCTGCCGGGCGGCCTCACCGTCCCTGTTTGTGTAGAACCGGACCAGGATATGGGGCAGGCCGGCGGTGCCCAGGACGGTGGCGATCATCAGCGAATAGGTGAAGATAAGCGGGTAACCCAGGCCGCTCGTAAACGGGCCGAAGGGCTTTGCCCAGCTGTCCCCCTCGGGCGCATTGGGTACCGGCGACCCGGCCTCATACTCCAGGCGTCCCCCAGAGACCACCCGGCTTGAGCCGGTCGGGAGGGTGAACAGCTCGCCGGCCGCCGCCCGGCGGACCTCCCCGCCGGGCAGTTCGATGACGACCGGGTCGAGGGCCCGAACCCGGGCCGGTTCGGTAAGCTTCAGGGTGGTTCGGGGCGGGTGGGCAAGGGCCCTGGCCTCGGCGAATCTCGGGGTATCCGGGCCGCTTACCCGCTCAAAGTGGCTGCCGTACCAGCCCGTCACGGCCATGACCCCCAGGCCGAGCAGGGTCAGGGCGAAGATTTTCACCCAGAACTGGAAGGTCTGAACGTAGGTTATACCCTTCATTCCACCCAGGGCCACATTCAGGGTGATAACACTACCTACTACCACGACCCCGACCCAGTAAGGCGCCCCGGTCAGAACATTAAAGGTCAGGCCGGCCCCCTTCATCTGGGGAAGCATGTAGAAGATGCCGACCACCAGGACGAAGATGACCACCACCCGCCGGAAGGTGGGCGAATCGAACCGACCCTCAGCGAAATCCGGGATGGTATAGGCCCCAAAGCGGCGCAGGGGGGCGGCGACGAAGAGAAGCAAAAAGAGATACCCGGCGGCGTAGCCAACCGGGTACCAGAGGACGTCGTAGCCGAAGGCCATCACCATCGCCGCGACCCCCATAAACGAGGCCGCGCTTAAATATTCGCCGGCGATGGCCGAGGCGTTGAGGAGCGGACTCACCATCCGGGAGGCGACGAAGTAATCCGACGTGGTCCGGACGACCCGGGTCGTGTAGAGGCCAACGCCGACGGCAGCAACGGCGACCCCGAAGAAGGTCAGGAGGGAAAGCCAGTGGATCCCGCCCGACGTAAGCATCCTAGCGCAGAAGCTCCCGAAACTCCTCTTCGTAACGGCGAGCCCGGCTGGCATAGAACCTGGCCAGGGCCCAGACGAAGGGATAAATGAGGGCGGCCGGTATCAGCCAGCCGATGGGCAGGCCGAAGAGCCGCAGACCCATCAGCTCGGGCATGACCAGGTAAGCGATGGGCAAACTGAACAGGATGGCCAGAAAGACAGCAGCCACGCCCAGGCTGAGCCGGAGCTGGTGGCGGATCAGGTCCTCCAGAAGGATCGCCCCGTAAGTGGTCTGCTCAGCGACCTCCTGGATGAGGGCCTGCTCTTCCTCGGCCCAGAACCGGCCCAGTTCGGCCAGGTAGACTTCGATCTCCCGGGTATCAGCGACTTCAACCCCCGGCTCAGGCGGATCCCAGTCGCCTGAGCCGGTGGAACGGTTACCGATTTCGGCCACGGTTCGACCTCCTAATCGGCGACCAGGTCGGCATGATACTCCTGGCGGACGACCGCCTGGGTGCGGCCAACGGCTTTAAAGGCCTCTTTAAGCAGGCTCCGTTCCAGGGCCGAGAGCTGGCCCGGGTCGATAAAGTTATCGGGAGTTTTGCCGGCCTGAATCTTAGCCCACTGCGACCGGATCCGCAGACTCAGCATGAATTCAAAGGCCTGAATCAGCTCTTCAGCCAGGTCTTCAGGAATCTTGCCGGCGGCCTGCAGGGCTTCGAGCCGACCGATGGTGCTGGTTTCGGTCACGCCGTGACGCAGGGCCAGGAACCTGGCCAGGTCCACGATGGGCCGGGTGCCCCGGGCCTTGAGGTCGAGGCTGTTGCGGTGTTCGCCGCTGTGCTCGACGATAAATCGGCCGAGAAAGCCCAGGGGCGGCGGGGTTTTCGTCGAAAGCCAGACCAGGTGGATCAAAAAGGCCCGGCTTCCCATCAGCAGCTCGTTGATATATACCCGCAACCCATCGGCCAGGGTGAGGTCGCCGTAAATCCCCCGGAGGTCAAAGAAAATCAGGGAGTTCAGGACAGCTGCCGGCTCGGGCGCTACCACCCACCGGCGGAAGTGGCTCTTCCAGCCCGAAAGGGACTGGACCCACTCCGGGTTATCGGCGCTATAGCGGCCCGGACAGGGGGGAAAGCCCACCTCCACCAGGGAGGCAACAGCCTTCCGGCCGAACTCGAGGAAATATTCCCGGACGGCTTCGGCGCGGTCAGGGGGCGGGTCGGCGTAGACGATGGCGTTATCCTGGTCGGTCCGGAAGGTCTGCTCCCGGCGGCCCTCACTGCCCAGCACCAGCCAGCAGTAAGGAACCGGGGGCGGACCCATAGCCGCCTCCGTAAATTCGAGGACCCGTCCGATGACCCGGTCGTTGATATCCGACATGAGGCGACCGAGCTCGCTCGCCCTGATCCCCTGCCGGAGCAGGAAGGGAACAACCCGCTGGGACTCGGCCACCGCCTGCTTGAGGCCGGGAAGGTCGTGGCGGCGCTCGATATCGCGGGCGACGAAGAGGGCCGAGGTGCCCTGAAGCAGAATCAGGTCGTGGCCCGCAATCATTCCCGCCGGCCGGCCGGCCTCGGTAACGACGATATGATGGATGCCCCGCCGGACCATCTCACTGATGACCTGGTAAATGGGGGCATCCCCGTCGACGGTGACGACCGGGCTGGTCATTATCTTGGCAACGGGCTGGCGGATATCCCGGCCGGCGGCAACGACCCGCTCCCGCAGGTCCCAGTCGGTGACAATGCCGGCGGCCTCGTCCCCGGGCCCGAGGACGACCACCGAGCTTACCCGCTGGTGGGTCATGAGCTGGGCGGCTTCCTGGATGGTGGTTTCGGGCCGGCAGGTAATCAGGGGCCGACGGGCAACCTCCCCGGCCCGGGCGCTGAAAATTAGCCGGCCGGACCCGGTCAGGGCCGGGGCCTGCTCGAGCTCCTCCAGGCTCCAGTCCAGGTAGCGGCGGATAGAAAACTCGTAAAGATAGCGCGCAAACCGGGGCTGGGTCTCCAGAAAGTTCTCGACAACCTCCCGGGGGATGGCATAGCAGACGGTGTCGTCGACAGCAATGACGTCGAGGCGGCTGCGGTCCCCCTCCAGGGCCGAGAGCACCCCAAAGACCTCCCCCTCACCGATGACCTCGACGGTGAGGTCACCGATTGCCTTCTTGACCCCGCCCTTTTCGACCACGTAAAGATAGCGGGCCGGCGGGCCGTCCCGATGGAGGATCCGGGTTCCCCGGGGGAAGAAGTGAATCTCAGCCCGGGCGACGACCTCAGCCAGGGCCTCCCGGTCCAGGTAGCGGAACGGGGGAACCTGACCCAGGAAGGCAAGGGCAACCGCCTGAGCCGCCATACCGTCGCGCCAGCCTGCGCTTTTAGCCCCCTCGGAAATTCACCCCAAGTATAGCGCCAAACGGCGACTTTTTTCAACCGCCTACCGGCAAATTTTGCAAACCTGGATTTATAATAGCCGCTAAGAACTTACTATGAAACCGGTGGGATCAACGCAACAAGAACCCGAATTAAATATCCGGTCACAATCATCCTGACGAAAGGAGGTGAAAATTCAAAACTAAATCGAGAAATTCCGTGTGCCGGAATCCACAAGAGTCTATCAAGGAGGTGAGTTACGGTGGCTGCTACCAATGCCCGCAGTTACTACGAGCCGGTCGACCCCGGCTACCTGCGACTCGTGCTCGGGGCATCGACGCTGGGCACCATCATTGAATGGTATGACTTTTACATTTTCGGCAGTCTGGCGACCATCCTCTCCCGGGAGTTCTTCCCGCCCGGCGACCCGGTCGCGGCCTTCCTGAACACGGTCGCCATTTTCACTATCGGCTTTCTCATCCGGCCGCTCGGTGCCTTTGTCTTCGGCCGGATCGGCGACCTTATCGGCCGCAAGTACACGTTTCTGGTTACGCTGACCGGCATGGGCGTTTCGACGGCCCTGATCGGCCTGCTCCCAACCTATGCGCAGGCGGGTCTCCTTTCGGCCTTTATCCTCTTCCTCTTGCGGCTGGTGCAGGGTCTTACCCTTGGGGGTGAGTACGGCGGGGCCATCACCTATGTCGCCGAGCACGTGCCTGACGGCCGGCGGGGGTTTTACACCGGCATCCTGCAGACGTCCCCTTCTATCGGCCTCATGGTCTCGCTGGTCGTCGTCCCTACGACCCGGCTCGGCCTCGGGGAAGCGGCCTTCAACGCCTGGGGCTGGCGGATCCCGTTCCTGGTTTCGTTCCTCCTCGTGGCTATCTCCGTCTACATCCGCCTCAAGCTACAGGAGACTCCGGTCTTTGCCCGCCTCCAGGCTGCCCGCCGGACAAGTCGATCCCCCTGGCGGGAGGCGTTTCTCTCGGAGAACATCAAGTACGTGCTGACGGCCGCCGTTGTGGTCATCGGCCAGGGGGTCGTCTGGTACAGCGGCCAGTTCTGGGCCCTCTACTTCCTGCAGACCATCAAGAAAGTCGACCTCGTAACTTCGAGCGCAATCGTTGGGATGGCCATCCTGCTGGCCAGCCCAATGTTTATTATCCTTGGGTCCCTTTCCGACCGGATCGGCCGCAAGCCCATCATTCTGGGCGGGATGGCCCTGGCGGCCCTCACCTATTACCCCCTCTACAGCGCCCTGGGCTCCTTTGCCGACCCGTCCGGGCTGGCCCTCTGGAACGGCAACTTCTGGCTGTCGGTCATAGTCGTCTGGTTGATGGTTGTTTATGTGGCCATGGTCTACGGGCCGATTGCGTCCTTCCTGGCCGAATACTTCCCGGCCCGGATCCGCTACACCAGCGTCTCGGTCCCGTATCACATCGGCAACGGCTGGGGCGGCGGCCTTGTGCCGTTCGTGACGTCAGCTATGTACGCCGCGACCGGCAGCCTGCTGGCCGCCCTGGCATACCCGATCCTGATACCGGCCGCCTGCTTCCTGCTGGGCCTGTTGCTGGTGCCTGAGACCAACCACACCCGGATCTGGGAAGAGTCGGCCCTCGCCCCTGAAGCCGGCGCCGGGGGCGACTGAGCGGCTTCGGCTGCCGAAAGCCTGCGGGGCAGATGGCTTAACCCGACCATCTGCCCCGCTTCCATTGGTCTCGCCGGCTATTCCGTATCACAGGCATCGAACCGAATCTGCTTAAGTCAATTTGACGGTCGGTGAGTGCTGATCCGCCAGGTTTTTCAGCATTTTACCGGTATATTCTGCAAAACGGACCTTCTCGGATACGGTCCCCATTTATTATCCAATGGATTCTATGCTCACGAAGCTGGCAGCCTGCATCAGCTGGGTTTCTGGCCGGGGCCGGCACCTTCTCTTTAGCCGGCCCCTGGCCGAGGCTGGTTTCGTGGTGGTCGATACCGAGACGACCGGCCTCCAGGGCGATGCGGACGAGATCCTGGAAGTTGGGGCGGTCAAGATGGTCGGAAACCGGATTCTGGTCGGCTCCACCTTCCATCGGCTCGTCCGACCCCGGCGGAATGGGTGGGGTCGGACGGTGCCTATCCACCGGATCCGGCCGGCCGATGTGCTCACTGCCCCGCCGGTTGAGGCCGTTATCCCTGCCCTTGCCGAGTTTTGCCGCGACCATATCCTTGTTGGTCATAATGTTGCCTTCGACCGGGCGTTCCTGCAGCGGGCAGGGTTTCCGGTCGACGGTTTTATCTGGGTGGATACCGGCCAGGTTGAGCAGTGGCTGGCGGCTCAGGCGGCGGGCCAGAACGGGGCAGCAGACCTTCCCGAGCTTAACGACTTAGAGACGCTCGCTCGCCGGTACCGGGTCCCTGTCTTACGGCCGCATAATGCCCTGGCCGATGCCCTCGCCACCGCCCAGATCTGGCAACGGCAGCTCTTTAAACTCGAAGCTTTTGGGGTTAAAACCGTGGCTGACCTGGTGCTGGTGAGCCGGCAGGCTTAAGGAGGTGATGTCTGGCAGGTAGCAGACGGACCCTTTCTAAGCCCCCGAGCGGAGGCCCTTAAAGCGGGCAGAGACAAACTTCTTCAGGGAGGAGGTCATATAGATGCACCAACCACAATCCGAACCCACCGGTCACGATGAGCGCCTGCAGCGCTACTGGCGGGCCAACCGGAACCTGATCCTGGTTCTGTTTGTAATCTGGCTGCTGGCCGGGTATGCCCACCCGCCCTTCGCCAAGGCGCTGAACAACATTACGATTCTGACCGGTTTCCCCCTTGGTTATTACCTGTCGAGTCAGGGCTCGCTTATCGTCTTCGTGGTCCTCATCTTCGCCTATGCCCTCATTATGAATAACATCATCGACCGAAGAGGAGGAGTAAGGGGGTTAGGCCATGTCGCAGGAAACTTATTATACCCGGGTCTCGAAGCGGGAAGTTAAGCTCTTCCAGCAAAGGCTCGTTCGCATCTACGGCGTTTTCGTCATCGGCCTGCTGCTCTTTACCACCATCCTGGCCGTCCTTGAAGTCAATGTTGGGCTGTCGAAAGTCGCCATCGGCTACGCCTACCTGTTCCTGACCCTGCTCCTCTACGCCTTTATCGGCATCCTGAACTTTACCCGGCGGCTCGACGAGTACTATGTGGCCGGTCGGCGGGTGCCCGCCTTCTTTAACGGCATGGCGACCGGGGCCGACTGGATGAGCGCCGCCTCGTTCATTTCGATGGCCGGTTCGCTCTTCATCCTCGGTTACGACGGGCGCGCCTATATCATGGGCTGGACGGGCGGGTATGTTCTGCTGGCCCTCTTCTTTGCGCCATATTTGCGGAAGTTCGGCCAGTTCACCATCCCGGACTTCGTGGCCGCCCGGTTTCCGGAGAAGGGCCGGACGGTGCGGGTGGTGGCGGCCATCTGCGCCATCATCGTGTCTTTAACCTACGTTACGGCCCAGGTGACGGGCGTCGGCATCATCATGAGCCGGATTGTCGGCCTGCCCTTTGAGATCGGCGTCTTCGTCGGCCTGGCGGGTGTGCTGGTCTGCTCGTTCCTGGGCGGGATGAAGTCCATCACCTGGACCCAGGTGGCCCAGTATATCATCCTGATTATCGCCTACCTGGTTCCGGTGACCTTCCTTTCGACAGTTCGGACCGGGGTGCCCATCTCTGAGCTGATGTACGGCCGGGCCCTGCAGGAGATCAGCCGGATCGAGCAGCAGCTAAACCTGCCATCCTATATCGAGCCCTTCAAGTGGACCCTGAGCAATGCTTCGGCCCGGGCGAGCATTGGCCAGATAAACGAAGCCCTCAGGATTAATCTGCCGCAGCCGCCGGCCATGAACGTGACCGACTGGCGGGGCTTTCCGTGGGAATTCCTGGCCCTGACCTTCTGCCTGATGGCCGGAACGGCCGGCCTGCCCCACATCCTGATCCGTTACTACACGGTGCCCGACCCGAAGGAGGCCCGCATTAGCGTCGGCTGGTCCCTCTTCTTCATCTTCCTGCTTTACTTTACGGCCCCGGCCTATGCCGCGTTTTCCCGCTGGGAGTTTCTCACGAACGTCGTCGGCAGGCCCATCAACCAGCTCCCGGGCTGGGTTGAAGCCTGGGCCCGGACCGGACTGCTGACGATCCGGGACGCCAACGGGGACGGGATCCTTCAGTGGGCCGAGCTGACCATCAATCCGGACATCGTGGTTCTGGCCACGCCGGAGGTGGCCGGTCTGCCCTACACCATAGCGGCCCTGGTTGCGGCCGGGGGCCTGGCCGCCGCCCTCTCGACCGCCGATGGCCTGCTGCTGGTAATCTCCACGGCGGTGGCCCACGACATCTACGCCAAAACCATCAACCCCAATGCCACCTACGCGACCCGCTTTCTGGTGAGCCGGCTGATGATCCTGGTGGCGGCCGTGGTGGCGGCTTTCCTGGCCTTCCCACGGCTGGCCCTCATCGTCCAGCTGGTCGCCTGGGCCTTCTCGCTGGCGGCTTCGACCTTCTTCCCGGTGGTCCTGCTCGGGATCTTCTGGAAGCGGGCCAATGCCTGGGGCGCCATCTCCGGAATGATCGGTGGGCTGGTAGCCTGTCTGGTCTACCTGTGGGGCAACTACCTGTTCCCGAGCTTTAACCTCTTCGGGCTGAGCCACCTGTCCTCGGGCATCTTCGGGATGGCGGTGAACTTCGGCCTGCAGATTGCGGTGAGCCTGGCCACCGCCCCGCCGCCCCGGGAGGTCCAGGAGCTGGTTGACCAGGTGCGGATTCCGGTGGGCGAGCTGGTTACGGTTCCGGGCGCGGCCCCGGCCCCGCGGCCGGCTCCTCAGCCCGGCGCCGACGACTGACCCCGGCTGGACAGGTTCGGGTGGTGCGGGTACACCGAATTGTATCCGCACCACCTTCTCATGTCCGGGCAGCCGTGACGGCCGGTGAAGGTAATGCTGGCGATTCTTGCTGAGGCCCTGAACTGGTTGCTGGCCTTTTTGATGTGGACCATCATCGGCCAGCTCGCCCTGGAGTTGGTCACCGGCGGCCAGCGCACCATCATCAGTGAGGCATTCCGCCGGGTCACCGGCCCCCTCTTCTGGCTCATCCGGCAGGTTACCCCACGGTTTATTGCCGACCGGTTCATTCCGATCCTGGCCCTGGTCCTGGTCATTATCCTGCGGCTGGCAGTGGGCCTGCTCCTGCTGCCGGTCCTGAACCGCCGGGCGATATAATCAGCCGGGGATTTGTGACGCCGGGGGAACGGGGCTATGCCCGGGGCCACGTTTGAGGCCGAACTCCGGGTCTGGGTTGATGAGGTTTACCGGCGGCGGGGGCAGCTGGCTCGCCGGCAGGTCGAGGCGCAGGTCTTTGAGCTGCTGGAAAAGGAGCGCCGCTGGCTCACCGTCCTTACGGTCATCGTTACCCTTGGCATCTACGGCACCCCCTTTGTTGGGGCAGCGGCCGTCGCCGGGGGACTGGTTGCGCTTTACATTGGCTCCATCGCCAGCGGCCTCATCACCGTCCGGCATGCGAGCCGGGTCGAGCGCAGCATCGACCCGGCTGAGCCAGTCCGCGCCGCGAAGGAGGCGTGGGAAACCAGGCCGGCCCTGGACCCTGCCCGGCAAGCCCAGCTCCTGCGGCTGATGAACCTCTTTAGGGTTGCCAACCTGCCCGGTGCCCGGGAGCTACTGATAGCCGAGCTCCGGGAGCTTTCGACCGATGCCGAGTTTGGCCGCTGGCGGTTTCTCCGGGACTTAAAAGACCTGATCCTGGCCGAGGGGCCGGCCCTCGGCTGAGGGACCGGTGGACGTGGCCGAGGCCGTTGGCTACTGGGACCCAGCCCCGTATGCCGCGTTTAGTCGGTTGATCCGGGGTCTCGACCCCGACGCCCCGCCGGTGGCGGCTGTCGTCCGGACGGCCGGGAACGGGCGTGTTGGGGTTCTTCCGGGCTCCTTTAACCCCCTCACCACTGCCCACACCCTCCTCGCCCGGGTTCCCCTGGACCGGCGGCTGGTGGATGGGGTGTATTTTTTGCTGGCCGTCCGGACCGTCGATAAAGAAGCGCCTGAGGGGCTGGCTTTGCCCGACCGGGTCTGGGTCCTGGACGAGTACTGCCGGACCCGGCCTGGGCTGGGGATTGTCCTTACGAACCGGGGCCTGTATGTTGAAGAAGCGGAGGCCCTCCGGGCCGGGCCGGTGCCCCCTGGAAAGGAGCTCTGGTTTCTGGTCGGCTTTGACAAGATTATCCAGGTCTTCGACCCCCGTTATTACGCCGACCGGGATGTGGCCCTGCAACGGCTCTTTGGTCTGAGCCGGTTCTACGTGGCCCCCAGGTCGGGCCGGACCGGGGCGGACCTGGGGGTGTTTCTGAGCCGACCCGAAAATCGGGCCTTTGCGCCTCATGTTCGCTACCTGCCCCTGCCCCCGGAATATCATGATCCCGGCCTCTCGGCGACTGCCGTCCGCCAGGCGTGGGCGGCGAGACTGGTCCCCGCCGGAGCCGTTCCGGCCGAAGTCCGGCAGTTCATTGAGGCGACCGGGGCGTTTCAGCCACCCCGCCGGACCCCCGACGGCGACGTGGTCGACCCTTACGGTCTGCGGATAGGCCTGCTCGAGCTTGTCGCTGGCTCCGCCCCACCCCACCCCCCGCCCGACGCGGTTTTCCGGGTCTGGACCGGGCTGGTGACTGACGACAGTCAGGGACGGGCGGGCCGGGAGCTTCTCCGGGCCGGGGATTTAACGGGGCTTCTCGGCCTCTTCGGGGTCGGCTTCCCCCCAGGCGGTCAGGAGCAAATCGAGGGCAGCCCGGGCAAAGGCCCGTCGGTTTAAAGCCCGCCGACCGCTCCCCGTCCGCACCTCGACGACCCGCTCGACGGGGCCGGCGACGGCGACCCAGGCCAGGCCGACCGGCTTAGCCGAGCGGCGGCCGGTCTGGGGCCCGGCGATCCCTGTCTCGGCAACACCCCAGTCGGCCCCGAAGAAGCGGCGGGCGCCCCGGGCCATGGCCAGGGCAACCTCCGGGCTTACGGCCCCGACGGTTTCGAGAAGGTCGGGCGGTACGCCGAGAAGCTCGACCTTGGCAATGTTAGAATAGGCGATAATCCCGCCTTTAAATCGGCGGCCAAGCCGACGGCTCAGCAGCCGGGCCAGTTCGCCCCCACAGGCTCCCTCCCCGGCCGCCACCGTCGGGGCGGCATCAGGGGTTGTCGGCCGGTTCGAACTCGAAAAGTTCCGGGGCAAGCTCCCGGGCCAGCTCGGCGTGGTCCCGCTCCCAGACAGCCCGGGCCCGGGCGTCGAATTCGTCGGGGAGCAGGATCCCCTTTTCTTCGAGGAGCTCCAGCAGGGCCCGCATCCGGACCCGGGCGGAGATGAGCTCGTTGCTCAGGTTCCAGATGAGGTCGAAGAGGTTAAAACCGGTCATGATTCGGCCGTTAAAAACTCCAGAACCAGGCGGTTAAACTCGGCCGGCCGGGTCTCGTGGGGCGAATGGCCGGCGCCGGGCAGAATCTCGACCCGGGCGGTCGGGATAAGCCCCCGGAGGCGGTCGACCACCCGGAGCGGCACGACCTGGTCGGCCCCGCCCCAGACGGCCAGCATGGGGACCCGCAGGTCCGGCAGGTCGGCCGCCAGGTAACGGTCAACCAGGGGCGACTTTAGGATTGCCACCAGGGTGTCGGCTGTGCCCCGGACCCGGTGAAGCCGCTCGAAGTAAGCAACTAGGTCCTCAGGAACCGGGTCAGGGCCGTAGGACCGCTCGAGGCCGGGCCTGAGGAGGCGACCGGTGGCGAAGGCGTAATAGAAGAGGGTTTTAAAAACTGCCGGTCCGACCGGGCTGAGGCCCAGGACCCACCGGATAAGGCCGTAAGGCAGTCTCGGCGG
>JAUQQI010000044.1:0-2257 GCA_030549955.1 Chloroflexota bacterium | reverse complement strand
CGACCAGTCGGGCGACAATTTCCGGGTGGTCCAGGGCAAGGCGCAGGGCAATCGTGCCCCCGAGGGAGTGGCCAACCACGTGGGCCCGGTCGAGGCCCAGTTCCCGGATGAAGTCCCGGACGGCCCCGGCCTGGGTGCGGACCCCAAACCGGGGAAGTCGGCTTCGGGCCGAGGCCCCAAAGCCCGGCAGGTCCAGGGCGATGGCCCGGAACCGTTCGGCGAGGGCCGGCTGGCTCAACCGCCAGGTGTAGTGAGAATGACCAAAGCCATGGATGAGGATAACCGGGAAGCCGGAACCTTCTTCGACGTAGTGAACCTCGGCCCCGTCGGGAAGGGCCACATACCGGCCGTTCGGGGCCCGCAGGTCCCGGTAATCAAGGGTTTCCCAGCGGGCCAGCCGATACTGGGCGTTGACCACAGCCCCGAGTCCAAGGCCGAGGCCGACGACGGCTAGTCCGGGCAGTCTTCGCGCCACCATCGCTGCAAGCTAAGGTGCCAGCAGCTCAATGCGCCAGCTTTCACCCTCCCGGATATATCTTACCCGGTTATGGAGCCGGTAGGGACCGGCCTCCCAGAACTCAAAGCAGTCTGGCTCAACCCGGAAGCCACCCCAGAACGGCGGGAGGGGAACCTCCCGGCCCGCAAATTCGGCCAGCTTCGCCCGGAAGGCCGCCTCAATGGCCCCCCGACTCGGCAGAACCTGACTCTGGGGCGAGACCAGGGCCGCAATCCGGCTCTCAAACGGACGGCTCCGGAAGTACGCTTCGGATTCCTCCCGGGATATTCGACTTGCCCGGCCGGAAATTCGGACCTGACGGCCGAGGCGGGGCCAGTGGAAAAGGAGGGCGGCGTAGGGATTCTCGGCGAGGTCCCGGGCCTTGGGGCTCTCATAGTTCGTGAAGAAAACGAAGCCCCGCCGGTCAAACCCCCGAAGCATGACCATCCGGACTGATGGCCGGCCGTGCCGACCGGTCGTAGCCAGGGCCATCGCGTCATAAAGGTCGATTCCGGCCGATTTTGCGTCGTCGAACCAGCGGCCGAACTGTTCAAAAGGGTCGGGGACAAAACCAGCGGGGTCCAAGGGCTGGTGGGTCCCTTCAGTCATCGTCGAACGTTCCCGGCTCACGCCCGGCTGCGGCCAGCAGGCTCGTTGATTTGATGGCCAGGCCCAGGGCCGCAGCGGCCGCAAGCCCGATCCCGAGGATATAGCCGCCGGCTAACCCGAGCCAGCCGATGAGGGCGTAGCCCAGAAGCGGACCGCTGGCCGAACCCAGGTCTTTAAAGGTCGCATAAACGCTCATCGCCCAGGCCCGGGCCCGGACGGGGGCGAGGTCGCCGGCCAGGGCATCAAGCACAACGGCCAGGGCTATATCAGCCAGGTAGGCCAGGATGGCGGCGACCAGGACCAGCGGCAAAAGCCGGACAAATCCCAGCACCCCAAGGGCGGCCCCGAAGGCGCCCAGGGCGGTGAGGGCGACCCGGAGCCGGCCGAGCCGGTCGGAAAGGTAGCCGGCAGTTGGGCTGAAGCCCAGGTCAACGGCCCAGCGGGTCGCCAGCAGGGCGCCGGTTAGGGTCGCGATTCCGGCGACGTTGCCGGCCGATTCCCGGAGCACCAGGCCCAGAGTCGAGGTTACGAGACCGGGGCCGAGGAAGCCGCTAACAAAGCCGGCCAGGTAGACCGGGTATGCCGGCTCCCACCGGGGCGCGGTCGCGGAAACCGGCTGATGGTCAGTGGCCGGGGCTTTCCAGCCGCCCCGCAACCCCACCCCCCGAAGGCTGGCCCAGGCGAGAACCCCACCCCCCGCCGTAGCCAGGGCAAAGAGCCCCAGGGTCGGCCGAGGACCGAGCAGGTCGGCCAGCAGGCCCCCCAGCAGGGTGCCGGCCAAACTCCCGAGCCTGGAAATGCCGGAGAATATGCCCATTAGCCGACCCCGGGTTGCGGCTGTTGAGAATTCCAGGACAGCGGTGTAGCCCCCGAGCCGGATCAGTGACCAGCAGCAACCCCAGGCGAGCCGGCTGACAACAAAGGGGACCAGGCCGTGGACCAGGGCATATGACCCGGTCGTCAGGACTGCCCCGAAGGCTCCGGCAAGGAACGGAATCCTCGGGCCGGCCCGCTGGAACCAGCGGCCGGCAAGCGGATTTGAAATAAGCCGGATAAAGCGGTTGACCGACAGGATGATGCCGACCCCAAAGAGGGGCAGTCCCCACTCGGGGTAGTAGGTGGGTAAAACGGCGTAGAGCATCGAGTCCCCAA
>JAUQQI010000221.1 GCA_030549955.1 Chloroflexota bacterium | reverse complement strand
GGGACCTTTACTTAAAGGTGAACGTCAGGCCCCACCCGGTTTTCGAACGGCACGGCCGGGACCTCTTCGTCGAGGTTCCGGTTCCGCTGACGACGGCGGTGCTCGGGGGCCAGGTGGATGTGCCGACCCTGGACGGCAGGGTCGAGCTGGTTATCCCGCCCGAAACCCAGAACGGGCGAATCTTCTGCCTGCCCGACCTGGGTCTGCCGGACCCCCATGAACCCGGGCGCCGGGGTGACCTCTACGTCCGGCTCCGGGTGGTGCTCCCGCAGAATCTTTCGGCCGAACAGCGGGGCCTTTTCGAGCAACTGCGCCGGCTGGACCCGTCCGGCGGGGCCTGAACCCCGCCCCTCTCAGGGTCCTGGCGTCTCAGCAGCGTCCCGGCAGACGGCGATGAGTTCGGCCCCGAAGATGAGAACCACCGCGGCCAGGTAGGCCCAGACGAGGAAGACCACAACCGTCCCCAGCGAGCCGTAGACCAGGTTGTAGCTGGCAAAGCGGTCAACGTACAGCACAAAGAGGTGCTTCCCGAGTTCAACGCCCAGGGCGGCAACGGCCGCGCCCGGCCGGATCTCGGCCCAGCTGAGGCTGACGGTGGCAAGAAGCCGGTAGACCGCCCCGAACATCCCAAAGGACAGAACGGCCGAGATTACGGCTCCCAGGACGTAAAAGCCGGTGTCCAGGGCCAGGGGTACCGCCAGGGGCGCGAGCCGGTCGATGAGTCGTATCCCGCCGAGCAGGAAAGTCGACACCCACAGGAAGACCCCGGCGCCCACCAATATTCCGAGCTCGACGACCTTCTGACGCATAAAGGGCCGGGTGGGGGCGGCGTCCAGGGCCCGATTAATCGCCCAGCCGGCGGCCCCGACAACACCCGTCGCCGACCAGAGAAACAGGACAATGGAAAGCAGGCCGGCTGTTCCCCGTGCCCGACTCGCCTGGTGGAGGGCCCGGACTACCAGCCCTTCGGACCCCGGGAGATAATAGCTGGCCCGGTCGATGATGGCCGGGCGAACCTGCTCGGCGTCGAAAATCAGGCTCAGCAGGGCGACGGCCCCGAGCAGAAAAGGAAAAAAGGACAGGAAGGCATAATAAGCTACGGCGGCGGCCAGGTAGGTTCCCGAATGGCTCTGGAACCGGCGAAACGCCCCTACCAGCGCCCCGCCCGGCAACCTGGGCCTGTTAACGGACGGCATTCCCTGACCCGGCGTCAGCAGCAGTATACGCTGACGAGCCGGAAGACGGCAAACCAGAACATCGCCTGGACCACCGGAGCTGTCCAGAGCAGGATGAGGGCCGCGAACCGGTCCAGGCGGTAGAGAACAACGCCGAAGACGGTATTCAGCAGGAGCAGAAAGAGGCCGAAGGCCGGGAGCCGGAAGATGTCGGACCGGTAGCCGATGAAGTCCGGCTGTCCGAAGGCATTAAAGTGCAGGGGAATGATCTCCGGGAGCCGGGGGTAGAGGAGGGCCAGGTACATGAAAAGGCCCAGACTCAGCCCGACCCCGACGGCGATGGGGACGAGGGCTACCATATCGTCGAATATCACCGGCCCGACCGGGCCCTCCCGGACGGCGCCTTCGGCGGTTGGGACCAGGGGACCGGCAAGCTTTAAGGCCTCGAGCTCCTGCTCAAAGCGGGCCCGGTCAGGGACCCCGAGGACGTAGACCAGGCTGCCGGTTGTCAGGTAGACGAGCTGGTCGGGGTGCTGGGCGGCGGCCAGGTAAACGGGCCCGTCGGGGTCCCGGTCCCGGCCGAACCAGAAGCCGGGCCAGGCGATGCCCTGAACCTGGCGGAATTCCGGCACCCCGCCGGGACGGTCGGCGGGGCGCAGCCGGTGGGTCGGGAGCCGGATGCGACCCCCAAGCCAGCAGAGGTCGAGGCGGTTGCAGTCGAGCCGGTAATGGAGGCTGGCGCAGACAAGGGTCCAGTACCCCAGGTAGGCCCCGACCAGCACCAGGATGAGGGCAGCTGCCCCGTGAAGCGGCGACCAGATGCCGACCGGCTCGGTCAGGGCGGTGAGGACCAGGAGAGCCGCCGCCCCCAGGGCGAGACCGGTCAGCACCAGGCCCGTCATGACCCCGAGCCGGGCCGGCGGCCGGATAACCGTTTCAGACGGAGGCGAGGGTTGGTGCGACGGGCGTGCACCAGCTGAGATACTTCGGATTCTGGCCACGGATCACGGCGAAATAGAGGTCCATAAGCCGGCGGGTTATCGGGCCGACCCGGCCGTCGCCGACCGGCCGGCGGTCGATCTCCACCACGGGGGTCACGTGGGCGGCCGTCCCGGTCATAAAGACTTCGTCGGCAATATACAGTTCGCTGCGGTCGACCGACCGCTCGACGGTCTCGATCCCGAGCTCGTCGGCCGCCAGCCGGATGACGGTGTCCCGGGTGATGCCGACCAGGATGTTGTCGGTGACCGCCGGCGTTACCAGCTTGCCCTTCATGACCAGAAAGATATTTTCCCCTGACCCTTCCGAAACGTGGCCGTCGGACGTCAGCAGGATCGCCTCGTCGAAGCCGTTCTCGTTAGCCTCCGTCTTGGCCAGGGCCGAATTGACATAAAGTCCGGTCACTTTTGCCCGGGCCGGGATCATGGTATCGTCGATCCGGCGCCAGGACGACGTGCAGGCCCGGATGCCGGCATCGCCCTCCAGGTAAGGTCCGAGGGGGGTGACGAAGATGGCCAGGTCATCTTCGAGGCCGTGGAGTTTGACACCGATGGCCTCGCTCGCCTTGTAGGCGATGGGCCGGATGTAGATGTCCTCCCGGAAGCCGTTACGGGCGACGAGGTCCTTGGTGATCTCGCACAGGTCGTCGACCGAATACGATATGTCGATGCGAAGGATCCGGCAACTGGCCTTAAAACGCTCGTAATGTTCGGGCATCCGGAAGATGAAGATTTTCTGCTCGTCGGGGTTCCAGTTGCCCCTGATCCCTTCGAAGACGCCGGTTCCGTAGTTGAAGGCATGGGTCATAATGCTTACCCTGGCCTGGTCCAGGGGAACAACCCGGTTCTTAAAGAAGGCTAAGCGGGTCACTGCTGACTAACTCCTTCCCGAAGACTGGGCTACCGGGAGATTATAGCATTCGGGCCGGGCCTTCCGGTCGGCGGGCGGATTAAACGAAGGGGGCCGGGCTTTTCCCCGGCCCGGCGACCCCGAGGGGATTTGAACCCCCGATCTCCACCTTGACAGGGTGGCGTGTTAGACCTGGCTACACCACGGGGCCAGCCATCTCTATTTTTAACACAGCCCCGGTTTCGTGTCAATCAAAACCGGGGCCGGTTTGACACGGCCGCTTGGCCCGGCGTATTATGACTCCAGCATTGGGTGGGAGGTTGGACTCGATGCTGTACGCCCTTCCCAGATGTCTTGTTTGCAACGACGGCGA
>JAUQQI010000239.1 GCA_030549955.1 Chloroflexota bacterium | reverse complement strand
GCCGGTCGTCAAGCCGCCGGAAAATATCGAGGGCCTGCCGGTGAATGTCAACGGCCCGGGCAGGGTCGGTAACGTTTGCATGCCAGTTCCCCACCCGGTTCAGGCTGTGGGCCACCAGAACCGGATCCCCGAGTGTCCGACCCAGGTCCAGGGCCTCGTGGAAATACTCTCCGGCCCGGGCGTAGTTTCGCGAACACCAAAAAAGTCCCAGCCGGGTCAACCCTTCCCATTCGGCCCGCCCGTCCCGGGCAGCCCGGGCCAGCCGGAGGGCCCCCTGATAGTCAGCGCCGGCAGCATCAAGGTAACCGGCAAGCTCCCTGACCTGACCCCGGGCCCCCAGCAGGCGACTCCGGACCGAATCCGGAACTTCGAGCCGGTCGGCGGCTTCCAGGGCCCGGTCAAAATGCTCCATCGCCTCCCGGGGCGCGTGCATGGCTGCCGCACGCTCACCGGCCCGGCGCCCGTACTCCAGGGTTTCAGCCCAGGCGCCGGCCGCGGCGTAGTGGTACGAAAGCTCAGCCAGGTATCCCTCGACGGTTCCAGGGTTAGCCTGCTCCAGGATTCCGGCAACGCGCCGGTGCAGGCCCAGGCGCTCACCCCGGGTAAGGGACGAGTAGACCGCCTCCCGGATAATCGGATGCCTGAAAACAAACCGGCCGGCCGACTCCTCGACTACCAGCCGGGCAATGACCAGCTGGTTAAGCAACCGGAGGACCCGGGCCTCATCCAGCCCGGTGAGCTCACAAAGAACGCCGACCTCAAAACCCCGGCCAATAACGGCGGCGGCCGTGAGTACCGCCCGGGCCTCCCGTCCGAGCCGGCGCAGACGCACGCGCACAAGCTCCCGGATGGTTTCGGGCACCTCAAGGTCGGCAGCTGGTTGCCAGCGCCAGCCCGTCACCGTCCGGAAAATCTTCCCTTCGAGCACCAGATTGCTTAAGACTTCCTCGGTGAAGAACGGGTTTCCCTCGGTGACCGCATAGAGCCGGTCGACCAGCCGCCGGTGGTCGGGCTCCAGCCGCCCGAAGATGGACCTGACCAGCTTATCGGTCAGCTGGCGGGTCAGGGGCCGCAGGGATAGCTCCCAGGGTCGGGCATCCCGGCGGAGGCCCATGAGAAAATCGGCGAGGCCGGCAACTTCCTCGCTCCGATAGGTGATAACCAGCAGAATCGGCCGGGCACTGAGGCGCCGAAGGATAAACCGGATGAATTCCAGGCTCGTCTGGTCGGCCACATGCACATCCTCGAAAACCACAAGCAAGGGCTTCTGACCGGCGAGCTCCCCAAGGACCCGGGCCAGGGCTTCGAAAAGCCGGCGCTTTTCGGCTTCCGGCTCAAGGGCCGGCGTCGGCTGGAGACCGGGGATAACAAGGCCGAGTTCGGGCAGTAGTTTGACTACTTCAGGCCCCATTCCGCTGAGCCCCGCCCTCACCTCGGCCGGACTGCGGCCGGCAACCCACCCCCGAAAGGCATCTGCCACGGCCGCGAATGGATACGACGTATCCTGGTCCGTACAGCGGCCCTGAAGGACCCCGAATCCTGCTGCCGAAGCCCGCCGGGCTACCTCGGCTACAAGCCGGGTCTTGCCGACTCCGGCGTCCCCAGCAACCACCACACAGGCGACCGCACCAGACCGGGCCCCTTCCAGGGCCGATTCAAAGGCCCGTAACTCTTCGTCCCGGCCGACCATCACGGGCGCGATGATCGGCCGTTCGATGGAAGTCAGCACCCCGCGCTCCAGTAGCTTGAGGTACCCACCGGGATTCCGGTGGCTACACAGCCCATTTTAGCACAAAAAATGCCCGCTTAGGCGGTGCCTGGTCCCGTCACAAAGTTGCCCGGCCGGTGCGCCCACGTTTGACACGGGCCTGCAAGGTCCTGTAATAACCAAGGTGACGCGGCGGGCCGACCAGGGTCGGGATGGGCCGCCGAATTTGCGGGCGTTTCGATTCGACGGAGGTTCACACCGATGGCTGAAGCTGAGTGGGCCATAATTCTCGGGGCCTCGAGCGGGTTCGGGGCGGCCACCGCCCGGGCCCTGGCCCGGGCCGGCATGCATATTGTCGGGGTCCACCTCGATACCCGGGCAACCCTCCCCAACGCCGAGAAGGTCCGGGCCGATATCGAATCCCAGGGCCGGCGGGCCCTCTTTTTCAATGCCAACGCCGCCGACCCCGGCAAGCGGCGGGAAATTCTCGACCGGGTCCAGGAGGTTATCAGCGGTGACCCGGACGGCGGCTACGTAAGGGTTCTCCTTCATTCCCTGGCCTTCGGCACCCTGCGCCCCTACATTACGGCTGACCCGAAAGAGGCCCTCACGAAAAGCCAGCTCGAGATGACCCTCGACGTGATGGCGAACAGCCTCGTCTACTGGGTTCAGGACCTCTTCTGGCGGGGCCTTTTTCGGCGGGGAAGCAAGGTCTTTGCGATGACCAGCGGCGGCTCAGCCCGGGTTATCCCCTACTACGGGGCAGTCTCGGCCGCAAAGGCATGCCTGGAGTCTCACATCCGTCAGCTGGCCTTCGAGCTCGCCCCGGCGGGCGTTGCTGTCCTGGGCATTCGGGCCGGTGTGACCGACACCCCGGCCCTGCGGAAGATTCCGGGTCACGAGCAGCTTATCGAGCAGGCCCTCCGGCGCAACCCGAGCGGCCGGCTGACCGAGCCGGAGGATGTCGCTAACGCGATAGTTGCCCTTTGCCATCCCGGGACCTACTGGATTACCGGGTGCGTCATCAATGTGGACGGCGGCGAGGACATCGTTGGCTAGACGAGGAGGATTCCAGTGACGCAGTTTAAGCTTCTCCACACCGGGGCACCCCCCGACCAACCCCTTGACCTCGAGCGGGAGGGGCTTGCCGGCCTTGACATTGAGATAATTCAGCCGGGCCGCCTCCGGTCCGAGGACGACATTATCAAATACGGCCAGGAGGCCGACATCTTGCTCGTCGTCGCCGAGCCCATCACCCGCCGGGTAATTTCAAGCCTGCCCCGCCTTAAGGGGGTGGTCCGCTACGGGGTCGGGGTCGACACCGTCGACCTCCAGGCCGCAACTGAGTTCGGGGTGGTCGTCGCGAATTTCCCCGGCTTCTGCGCCGACGAGGTTGCCAATCACACCATGGCGTTACTGCTGGCTCTTAACCGCAAGCTCTTCCGCCTTGACCGGATTGTGCGGGCCGGACAGTGGAACCCGGCGGTGTTGCGGTCGGTTCTGCCCCCGATGGGGGCCCTCCAGGGTGAGACCCTCGGCCTCGTTGCCTTTGGGAATATCCCCCGGCGGGTCGCCCCCCGGGCCCAGGCCTTCGGCCTGAACGTCATTGCCTACGACCCTTACCTTGACGACGACGTCTTCGCCCGTTTCGGGGTGAGAAGGGTCCGGCGGGTCGAAGACCTCATCGCCGAA
>JAUQQI010000036.1 GCA_030549955.1 Chloroflexota bacterium | reverse complement strand
CCAGGGGATACCAGGAGCCGAGTAGCGGTGGCCCACCGAAAAAGTACTGGTATCCCTGTTCGAAGGACGGGCTGTGAGCACCCATACCGATGTAGACATACTTGTACTTTTCAGCTATCGGCGCCTGGGCTGCAACGGTGGTACCCGGATAACCGCCCAGAACCAGGTCAACCCGGTCAACGGTAATCAGGCGCTCGAGAAGCTGGGCGGCTTTGTCAGGCTTACCTTCATCGTCATAGATCTTAAGTTCGACTTTCCGCCCAAGAAGACCACCCCGAGCGTTTACGTCTTCAGCCCACAGCTCATAACCGGCCTTGACCTCTTTGGCCGTATCGGCGAACCCCCCGCTCAGCGCCAAACTGGCCCCGACAACTATCGGCCGCTCGCTCGTCTGAGCCGGAGCCGGCGCTCCGCTTGAGTAAGGCAAACATGCTCCCAACCCAAATAAGGCAAAAAGCATTAAAATGACTAACCGACGCACAGTTACAGTCCCTCCTGTAGACGCCGAACTGAGCCCGGAGTTAGGTCAACTGTTTAAATTATTGTACCAAACATATCAAACCGGGCCTACCTGTTTCCCTCCGACCGAAGCCTCATGGCCGGCAACAGGTTCTGCTAATTGTACCAAAGCGGATACTACCGTCGACCGGCTGTCTGCTAAGGCCGCGCCCCGGCTTTGCGATACAGTAGAATGACCCAAAACACCGGTAGCATTCCCCGCGGTCCCGCAGGCCGGAAAATTACGGGGCAGGAGTTTTGTGAACCATTCAACCAGGCGCGGAACAGCCCGAAGGAGCCGCGGGTAGCTTCGACCAGGTTAGCAATATTCCCCGCAACAGCGGCTGACGAGTTGAGGCAGAGCCCCGCCGCCGCGTGAAGCTTGGCCGGCGGCATCCGAGCAGCTGACAGCTCCTGCCCGGGAAAACTCACTGAAAACTTGTCGGGGCCTTCACCTGAGGCCGGACTGGCCTCAACCACCGCAGCGCAGCTAACCCCAGGGTCGGCTGCTGAAGTCGATAAGTTGCAGGTTCCCAGCTCGCCAGCGCCTGATATGTTTGCTCGTCTACAAGGTGTGAAAGCTCAGACCGGTCCTCAAGATGAATCTCGAGCAGCCAGCCATCGCCGTAAGGGTCCACGTTAATGAACCACGGCTCCCGCCGGATACGCTCGTTCACCCGAACCACCTGCCCGCTCACTGGGGCAATCAGGCTGATGACAACCTTCCGCGCTTCGAGCGTCCCGAACTCCTCCCCGCGGACCAGCCTTGCCCCAATCCTGGGTAGCTCGACGGCCGTCACGAAACCGAGGTGCTGCTGCGCAAAGTCCGTCAGGCCGAGGACGGCCAGCTCCTGGTCAAGCAGCCGAAGGTAGATATGATAGGGAGCCGAAAAAAGCAGCATGGCACCTGAACTAGGCAGCCATGTAGCCCCGCAGGATGAGATACCCCGGCAGCCACGCTGTAAGAACCGCCTCCACTACCGTCACCACCCCCACCAGCCGAACATCAGGGCGGCGGAACACAAGCAGCACCCAGTACAGCAACCAGAGACCGGCCCAGGCCAGCCAGTTAACCCCAAGCCAATAGTCCCATGCCTGCCTGGCACGCAGAAGGGTCTCAATTCCAACCGGGAGAGCGGTTATGGCCACGAACAGGCAGTACCAGCCCAGGCCCCGGCCATCGGCGCCGAGAAAGCGGTTGATACCGACCCAAAGGTAAGTAAATGCGAACAGGAGAACAAGGGCCCCAAAGGCAATTTCGCCGACGGTGGCGCCCGGCCGCAGGGCCGTAGCCAGGGCCGCCAGAAGGCCCAAACCGCCCGTAAAGAAGTTGATGACGGCCACCTCCCGGTCCGACACCCGCCCCAGCAACCACAGGCCGTTCAGAAAGAGGACCGCGCCGACCCAGAAGAGCACCAGTCCGATCATCGGCTACACCTCTCCAGTCGCAAATGCCAGGAGGAGGACCGCCACCGCCGGGTGCAGGGCAGGGGCCAATCCCTGCCCTGCACCCACGATGCTACAGGCTCGGCCCTGCTCCCCAGCTAACCGACCGGAACCGGTGTTGGCCGGGTCAGGGCCTCCACCCTCCGCCGGGCCTCTTCGGGATTGGTAGCCCAGAGCTTATAGAACTCGAGCGGACACTCGGCAAGCCCGTTGGGCGGGATCGCCGTGTAGCCGCGGTGCACGATGTTGAACAGGTGGTTTTCGGCCGTCCAGTTCTTGCGGGCGTCCCGAATCGCACTCACCGACAGGAGCGCATACTGCACCTCGTCGGGGGCGGTACCGCACTCGGCCAGCACCCGGCCGTCGAAGTCGATGATGCAGGAGTGGCCGAAGTAGCTGTAAACCAGGTCCCGGCCCGCCATGTTCGCAACCGCAAAGTAGACGCAGTTTTCCCAGGCCCGGACCTGGGCGATCATGCGCTGCTGCTCCTTGCTCGGGTACATGTAGCCCTGAATCCTGACAACGAGCTCGGCCCCCTTCATCACCGTATCCCGGACAAGCTCCGGGATATTGCACTCGTAACAGATGGTGGGGCCGATCTTCAGGCCTTTCGGGCCCTCCGCAACCATCGTCCCTTCGCCGGGATACCACGGCTCCATGGGAACCCAGGGGTACATCTTGTGGTACTTCAGGACGATCTCGCCCCGGTCATTAATCAGGACAAGGGTGTTGAACGGATTGCCCCTAGGATTCTCCTCACCGGTAATCGAGAAGATGCCCCAAACCCGATTCTTCCGGCAGGCCTCGGCGAAGATTTCGGTCTCAGGGCCCGGAACGGTTGTGGTGAGGTCGCGCCACTTGACCGGGTGGAAGCCCTGGGTACTGTACTCGGGGAAGATTACCAGGTCGCAGCCCGGATACCCACGCTTAATACCCTCGACAAACTGGGCAATGCGGCGGCAGTTTTCCAGGACCTCTTCCTTGCTCTCACAGACGGGAACCCGATAGTTGACAACGGCAACCCCAACAGTATCAGGCGAGGAAGAAATAGTCCCAACCGGCATCCTAACCCCTCCTGTCCGGGAGACTCTGGCTGGTGGTTAGCCCAATACCTCAGACGCCTCACGCGGCCCCGCCGGACCCGGCGGGGCCAAACCTGTCCACCTGACGCACCCCCCACATCAACCTGTTCACCGGCTGCCTCCTCAGGCTTAAGGGCCAGCCGTCTTCTGATCCCGCCGACCTTCCGATGAGGGTATAGCTTCAGAAACAGGGCGTGTCAACAGTTTTCGGGTCGGGTTTTTAGAAAACTCTTCAAAAAACCCCCTTTGTTTTAAGTCTTGGAATAAAGCCTTAGCATCCGGGCTACCGGCACTGTCCTGCAGCCTGCGGGCACCCAAATCAGGGGGCTGACCCAGGCCGGTAGGCCAACGCTTTACTCAACCACCTCTCTGCTTAGGGTGACCGGCTGA
>JAUQQI010000110.1 GCA_030549955.1 Chloroflexota bacterium | reverse complement strand
CGACGGCTTCGGGGTTGAGGCCGACGGTGGCCCGCAGGACGAGGCGGTCGCCCGGCTCGAAAAGGTAGACGGAGCAGGCGTCAGTTTGCATCACCTCGTTGACAGTCTGGACGGTGAGCCGGAGCATCTCGTCAAGGTTGAGGGAGCTGTTGGCGGCGGAATTTACGCGGTGGAGGGCATTGAGCTGGGCGATGCGGCGGATAAGCTCACCCTCGATCCGGGCCTTAAGCTCCTCGTTTTCGGCCCGGAGCCGCTCAAGTTCCGCCAGGAGCCTGTCCCGCTCCGTCATACCCATCCCAAACGGCAATATATGGACGCGGCTCGGGCCTTGTCAAACCGACCGGCAAGCGGCCCCAGGCCCTAAACGGTCACCCCGAGGTACCGGGCAGCCAGCTCCGGCCTGGCCAGGAGGTCCTGGACGGCGCCCTCGAACACGATTTGCCCGTGGTCAATAAGATAGACCCGGTCGGCGAGCTCGACGGCCAGGTCGAAATTTTGCTCGACCAGGAGCATGCTCAGGCCCTGCTCCTTGAGGCGCTTTACAGCCTCCAGGATCGAGCTGACGACGATGGGAGCCAGCCCCTGGGATGGTTCGTCAAGGAGGAGAAGCTCCGGACCGGTCAGGAGCGCCCGGGCTATGGCCAGCATCTGCTGTTCGCCGCCGCTGAGGTTGCGTCCCCGGCGGTCCCTCAGCTCGGCGAGCTTTGGAAAGAGCTCCGTTATGGTTTCCGGGGTCCAGCGGGAGCGCTGGTTATAGGCGATGAGCAGGTTTTCCTGGGCCGTAAGGTAAGAAAAGATGTCCCTGGTTTCGGGGACGTAGCCGATTCCGAGGCGGGCAATTCGGTGGGGTGGCCAACCGGTTATATTGGTCCCCTTAAACGTCACCCGGCCGGACCTCGGCGGAACTATGCCCATGATGGCCTTAAGGGTTGTGCTCTTGCCGGCCCCGTTTCGCCCCAGCAGGGCCACAACTTCCCCCTGGTCGACCCGAAGGGATACCCCGTGCAGGACGTGGGCCAGCCCGTAGTAGGCGTGAATCTCGCTGACTTCCAGGATCATCGCCGGCCGAGGTAAGCCTCCTGTACTGCCGGGTTCTTCTGAATTTCCTCAGGCGGGCCCTGAGCGATAAGCCGCCCAAAGTGCATCACCGAGATGGTCTCGGATACCTCCATCACGAGGTGGATCTTGTGCTCGATGAGCAGGATCGTATACCGCCGGGCCAGCTGCTTTATGACACCCATCATCAGCCGGGTCTCTTCGGGGGAGAGGCCGGCTGTGGGCTCGTCCAGCATCAGCAGCTTCGGCGACAGCCCAAGGGCAATGGCGACCTCCAGCAGCCGCTGGTCGCCGTGGGAGAGCTCGGCCGCCCGGTATCCGGCACGGTCGGCAAGGCCCACCTCGCCGAGGACCTCGTAGACCCGGTCCTTTAACTCGCTGAGGCGGTGGCGGGGGACAGGGCCGGGGAAGCTGGAGGGCCGGATTCGGGCAAATGCGGCCAGCCAGACGTTCTCGAAGACTGTCAGATTGGGGAAAATATTCGTCCGCTGGAAGGAGCGGCCGATGCCCAGCTGGGCCCGCTGGTAGACGGTCAGGCCCGTAATATCCCGGTCCAGGAAGAAGACCCGGCCCGAAGCGGGCCTGACCTCGCCGGTTATGCAGTTAAACAGGGTCGTCTTGCCGGCGCCATTCGGTCCGATGATTGAGTGGACGGTACCGGCCTGGATCTCGAGGGTCACCCGGTCCACGGCCGTCAGGGCCCCGAACCGGACGGTTAGATTCTCAGTCCTTAGAATGGCCATATTTGGGCTGACCCCGCTGACTTAGCCGGACCAGAAGGCCGTAGGCCCGATGCCAGACCTCCACAAAGCCGCCCCGGAAGAAGAAGATTACGAAGACAAAGACCAGTCCGACGATAAGGGGCCACCGTTCCCAGCGAACACTTACCGTTTCGGCAAGCCAGATAAAGAAGATGGCGCCGACGATGGGACCGAAAAAGCTGGTGGTTCCCCCGATCAGGGTCATGAAGACGACGTTGCCTGAAGTAACCCAGTAGATGGTGTCGATGGGCACGATGCCGAAAAGCATTCCGTAGAGGGCCCCGGCCAGCCCGGAAAAAGCGCCTGAGATGATAAAAGCAACCCGTTTGAAGGCGGCGGTGTTGTAGCCAAGGGCGGCGGCCCTGGCCTCGTTTTCCCTGATGGCCTGCAGAACCAGCCCGAAGGGCGAGTCCACAACTTTCTTGAGGGTCATAGCACAGAGCAGGAAAATCAGACCGACAAAGAGGTAGTAGGCAATGCCGGGCCGGATATCCCATGCCAGGACGTAAAGGTCTACCGGGGGCCTGGGCACCCCTGGCAGGCCATCAACCCCGCCGGTAATCGACGACGCCTGGTAAACGATGAAATAGGCCATCAGGTTGAAGGCGAAGGTCAGCATGATGAAGTAAAGGCCGATCCGGCGGATGCACAGGTAGCCGATAACGGCGGCCACAAGACCGCCGGCCAGGGCGGCCACCGCCAGGGCCGCCAGCGGGTGGGCCCGCTGATGAATAAGCAGCAGGCCGGCAGTGTAGGCGCCGGTGCCGAAAAATGTTGCCTGCCCGAAGGAGAGCAGACCGGTGTAGCCCAGGAGCAGGTTGAAGGCCAGGGCCAGGATGGCAAAGACCCAGACTTCGGTGGCGACGGTCGGGCGGGTCAGGTCGGGCAGGACGAGGATGGCAACGAGGAGCGCTGCCCAGGGAATCAGACCAGCGAGCCGCTGACGGAACCTGGCCATTCAGCGCGCCCCGAAAAGGCCCTGGGGCCGGGTGAGGAGGATGACAGCCATTACCGCAAAAATCGTGATGGTCGAACCCTGGGGCCAGAACTGGGTCGTCAGACTCTGGGTGACCCCGATAATGAGGCCGGCGGCAATGGCCCCGATAATGTTGCCGAGCCCGCCCAGGGCTACCACCACGAAGGCGAAGGGCAGAATATCAACGCCCATGTACGGCATCAGGCCCCGGATGGGGGCTATGAGTACGCCGGCCAGGGCGGCCAAAGACGCCCCCAGCCCGAAGCCGATGGTGAAGAGCCGGTAGATGTCGATGCCAAGGGCGCTCACCATCGTCTTATTTTCAATGCCGGCCCGCATGATCGCGCCGTATCGGGTGCGTTCAAGCATGAGCCAGAGACCGAGGATGACAGCCAGGGAGGCAAACATAACGAAAAGGTGGTACCTGGGGTAGGAGAAGGGGCCGAGGTCAATGCTGCCGGCAAGCGCCTGGGGCGGCAGAATACTGAACCCGACCGGCCCCCAGAGGATGATGACCAACTCCTGAACGATAACCGAAACCGCAAAGGTAAAGAGCAGCACGTAGTTGGAGCCCACGGGGTACAGGGGCCGGATCATCAGGCGCTCCAGGACAGCACTCAGGATAAAGACGACAACCGGAGCCAAA
>JAUQQI010000314.1:1387-3460 GCA_030549955.1 Chloroflexota bacterium | reverse complement strand
GGTCAGCCAGGGCCCGAGGTCGACGTGATAGGCCCGGGCCGGACCCGGCAGGGAGAGGACGACCTCGCCGGACCGTACCGGCTGGTTGGGGTTTGGACCCGTAAGAATAACCTCATTTTCCCCGGCCCACTCCCAGGGCACGTCGGCCCAGACCGGGCCCGCCCCCGACCGGAGGGCCATCATCCGGAACCGGTTGGCATCAACCGGCACCGTCAGGCTCTCCCCAGCCACCCCGCCCCGCCCGGTAAGGGGCTCATAATAGGCATAGCCGTCGGCTGGCAGGGGAATCTCATAGGCGTCCCGGCCTTCACCCCGTCGGGTGCCGAAGACCCCGAGAAATGCCAGCTCCCCCCGGTGGTTCCAGACCCACTGGACCCGGTCCCCCGGGGGCCAGGGCCCGCCCTCGACCTGCCCACGTCCAGGCCGAACCTGAAGCAGGTGCCCCCGGAGCTGGCTTAACCGCCAGGCTCCCCAGTCCTTGACAAGGTTCAGGTCAAAGCTCAGGGATACCTGGGCGTCGGTCAAAATGGCCGCCTCCAGCCACCGGATGGCAAGCTCAAACTGGGTGTCGTCGACGCCGGCTTCGCCCGGCAGAATTCGGACTGACCCCATATTCGGCTGTTCGCCGAGGATGAGCCGCTGAATAAGGGCATAATCCAGGTGCTCCCACAGGCCGCCCCAGGGGTAAGGGTGGTTCCAGGCCGGGTAGGAGTCGCCGAAGAGGTTGGACACCGGCCGCCGGGAAAGATGGTCAGGCAGAACACCCGGCAGCGCCCAGCCATGAATCATCCGGTCGTTGTTTGGCCCGAGCATCCGGTCGGCCGATTCGACAATGGCCTGCCGGGGCACAACGGGTCGGGGAATCGGCCCAAGCAGACCCCCCGCCCAGGCGAGGGCAACTTCCCGGTCGCCGTCCATCAGCCCGTCCAGAAACATCCCAACCGCCCCGACGCTTTCGATATGGGCCGAGAGGGTCGTCTCTAGCACCGAAAGGAGGGTCGGGTTCGCATAGTCGTAAAGGTATGTTGTGTAACCTTCGAGCTGGCGGATGGGGAGAACCAGACCCGGAAAGCGCTCAATAAAGCCGGCCAGATTCAGCCAGTTCCCGGGCTCGGCCCGGTCGTTCAGGAGCGGAGCGCTGAAGTAGAGAACGCCCGGGATCCCGAGCCGACGCAGCTCGAGGCCGAGGCCTTGAAGTCCACCCGGGAACTTTTCTAAATCCACCTCCCAGTCGCCCGGCTTTTCCCCACTGACGTACCAGCCCGCATCCAGGGTGACAAACCAGCGGCCGAGGTCCCCGAAATACTGCCGGACAAGGCTGAGCTGTTCGAAGAGCTTGTCCTGGTCGATATCGAGCCAGTAAACGTACCAGGGCTCAAACTCCAGCTCGTACCAGTCGGGGAGCGGAGGTGGCTGGCTGAACGCGCCCAGAAACCCGGCCATCGCCCGGGACGGCCAGAGGCCCTCGGGCGGCGGTATCGGCTCCAGCCACAGGGTTATCGTGTCCAGTTCCTCCTGCGGACCAGCCACAACCGGCCGCCACTGCCGGCCCACCCTGAGCTCGAACCGGTCCGTCGCTGACCGCCGGGTAATAACTTCGAGCGGAAAATCGGTCGGGTCCGGGCTGGCAATGAGCAGGCCCTCCCCGTCGGCGTTTCGGAAGAACACCGGCCGCCCCGCCCCCGCCTCGAACCGCCGCTCCCACCCGTCGGCCCGGATGCGTTGCTGGACGGGTCGACTGTTATCGCTGAGCACCTCCAGGATACCGCCAAAGTGGACCGTACCGCTGACCGGCCACAGCCCGGTAGCCGGGGCGCCAGTATTTACCGAGTAAACGAAACCCCGGAGCCCGGCCGGCCGAAATGTAGCCACCGCCCCGGCCCGGGGGAAGGTGACTTGAAGCTGGCCGGCATCCGCCCGGCAGTCCAGCTCGGCCTCCGCAAAAGGCAGGTGGGCCGTCAGAACCCGTCGGCCGCCCTGGTAGAGGCTGAACATGCCCCGACCTGTTCCTTCGCAGGCGACCACGAGCCGGCTCGGCCCATTGGTAAGCTCCGGGCCCTGGGGTGAAACCGG
>JAUQQI010000314.1:0-1377 GCA_030549955.1 Chloroflexota bacterium | reverse complement strand
CGCCACCAGCCGGGCGATGCGGCCCGGCGAGAGCCGCTGAATCAGGCTGAGCCAGGGGGTGCGCCAGAAATGGGCATCGGCGACGGCCGCCCAGGGCCGGGGCAGGTCGGGGTTGACCGGTTCGGCGGTTATCCGAACATCCATCGACGCCGGGACCGGGGTATCGATGGTCCGGACCTCGCCCAGGCTGAGGGGACCGAACGCCGCAACCTCCCGGTTTCCGGCAAAAACCCGAAATATGAGGCTGTTGGCCTTCAGGACCTCGGGGTTGTACGGCCCGAAGAGGGCATCAGGCCACCCGACGCCGACTACGGCCCGCAGGCCGGTGGCCTCGGCCGGCCGGTTGAACCTGAGCTCAGCCGGCGGGTAGACCCACCAGCCCCAGCCGAGGACCTCGTCCTGGACGATGAGCGGTTCCGGCCCGCCCGGCTCGATGTAAACCGGAAGGTTGTTATCACCGAAGGCCGGCCAGCCCGAATAGCCGTCAACGGGTTGAGCCGGCCCCAGGTCGCTCTGGCGGCGCAGGATGGCGGCCAGGACCCCGGCCCCAACGACCAGAAGAACGGCCAGGACCAGCAGAACCGGGCCGACGGCTCGCCGGCTCAGAGCACCAGCCAGGCGAGGCCGATGCGGTCGACCAGCATCGCCACGCAAAGGCCCAGCAGGTACCAGTTAGAATACCGGTAGAGCCTCCAGGCCACGCTTCGGGAAGGGTCACGGGTCAGTCGGTAAGCAAGTTGCAGCAGGCCACCCCCCAGCAGCAGGGCCGCCAGGGTATAGACCGGCCCGAAGGAGCCCGTCAAAATCGGCACCGCGGTGAACACGGTCAGGATGACCGAATAGACCCAGATCTGGCGCCGCGTCTCGGCGTCGCCAGCGGCGACCGGAAGCATTGGGACCCCAACCGCCTCGTAGTCCCGCTCGACGACCAGGGTAAGGGCCCAGGTGTGGGGCGGGGTCCACAGGAAGATGATCGCGGCCAGGTAGAGGGGAATAAGGTCCAAGGTTCCGGTTACGGCAGCCCAACCCACCAGGGGCGGAAAGGACCCGGCCGCCCCGCCGATGACGATATTGTGGGGCGACCTCCGCTTAAGAATCAGCGTGTAAATAACGACGTAGTAAAACGCGCCGGCCAGGGCCAGGGCCGCGCTCAGCGGGTTCACAAAGACCGTAAAGACCACCGCCGAAAGAACCAGGAGAACCAGGCCGAAAATCAGGGCCGCCTTCGGGGGTAGCCGGCCGGCCGGCAGCGGCCGGCGCCTGGTCCGGACCATCACCCGGTCAATATCCCGGTCAACGTAGTTATTCAGCGAATTGGCCCCGCCGGCCGCGCAGAAACCGCCCACCAGCCCCCAGATGAGGATGTGGAGGGGCGGA
>JAUQQI010000181.1:955-3543 GCA_030549955.1 Chloroflexota bacterium | reverse complement strand
TACACCCCCTTGGGCGGGCGAATGGTGATGTGCGACTCGTCAATAAAAAGCAGGAAGTTATCACCGTGCCGGTAGCGGAAGTAGTCGAGGAGCGTCCAGGGCGGGCTCCCCGGAGGCCGGCCGGAAAGGTGGCGGGAATAGTTCTCGATGCCCGGACAGTAGCCAACCTCCCGCAACATTTCCAGGTCATACTTTGTCCGGGCCAGCAACCGGGCCGCTTCGAGGAACTTGCCCCCGGCCTCCAGCTCTTTTACCCGCTCGGCCAGCTCGGCCTCGATGGAGGCGATGGCCGCCTGAAGCTTTTCGGCCCGGGTGACGAAATGTTTGGCCGGGTAGATTGCCAGCTCATTGTGGCGTACCAGAACTTCCCCGGTCAGGGGGTCGACTTCGGTTATCCTCACGACATTGTCCCAGTCGAACTCAATCCGGACGGCGGTCTCCTGGTAGGCCGGCCAGAGCTCCAGGGTATCACCCCGCAGGCGGAAGCGACCCCGCCCCGGCTCGAAGTCATTGCGCTCGTACTGCATCGCGACCATGTGCCGGGCAACCTGCTGGGGCGTGCGGGCATCCCCGACCCGCAGGTACATGACGAACGCCTCGTATTCTTCCGGGTCGCCGAGGCCGTAGATACAGGAGACCGAGGCGACGACAATAACGTCGTCCCGCTCGAGGACCGCCCGGGTTGCGGCGTGGCGGAGTTTGTCGATCTCATCATTGATCTGCGCATCTTTTTCAATATAGGTGTCGGTTTCGGGAATGTATGCTTCGGGCTGGTAGTAGTCGTAATAAGAGACAAAGTACTCAACCGCATTGTGGGGGAAAAACTCTTTGAATTCCGAGTAAAGCTGGGCGGCCAGGGTCTTGTTATGGGCAATAACCAGGGTTGGACGGCCCACCCGCGCAATCACGTTGGCCATGGTGAAGGTTTTCCCGGATCCGGTCACCCCGAGGAGCGTCTGGTGCTTGTAACCCCGTCGGATCCCCTCGACGAGGGCCTGGATGGCCTCAGGCTGGTCGCCGGTCGGCTGGAACTCGGAGACGAGGGAGAAGACTTTAGGCATGCACCTTCCAAACTGAATTATACCCAGGGACACATCACCGCACCTCCCAGCACTAACCACAACAGGTTGTGGTTTGACCCAGTTTATGCCCCATAATACTGCGGACAACCAGGGTATTTGAGCCGGCTATCTGGGCGAAGCTGCATCGTCAGCAGGGCGTGGGCGTGAATTCCGAGAGTGATGGCAACCGACGCATGCCCCAGCCGTTCGCTCACAACCTTCGGATTCTCAACCAGGGCCAGCAGGATCCTGGCGTGGGAATGTCTCAGGTCGTGGAACCTGATCGGCGGAAGTTCGGCCCGGCGGAGGATCGCCTTGAGCTCCTGACGGATCTCCCGGGGGTGGGGCGGCCCGCCCGAGGAATCCGTAAAACCAGCCCCCCGAACCCGGTCCGCCAGCCCACCCGGGCCCGCAACCGGGTCTCAAGCTGGGTCCGGCGATGTTCCCGCAGAACGTTGAGAACCAGCCCGGCCACCGGGCTGTCTTCGGTTCGCCCAGCACCCAGCGCCCTCGTCCCAGGTGGAAAAGGGTGCGCCGGCCGCAGACGACCCCGGCCTCAAAGTCGCTGTCGGTCCACCGCAGCCCCAGCAGCTCAGACAGCCGCATGCCGGTAGAGGTCGCCAGCACAAAGAACGCCCGGTACCGGGACCGGCCGGCCGCCTCCAGAAACCGGGCCGCCTCCTGGGGTGAGAGGACCTTAAACTCCTTCCGGTCCGGTTTCGGCGGCTTCACCCGGTCGGCCGGATCGTACGCTATCAGTGCCCGGTCCATGGCCTGCGAAAGGGCGGGGTGCAGGACGGTGTGGACAATCCGGACCGTCCGCCGGCAAAGGCCGGCCTCTGGCTTACGGGTGTAGACGGCCTGGATATCGGCCGGCTTCAGACTTCGTTGTTGGTGTCGAAATATGCCCGGTGCTTGATGCCCCCGACCATGACCTCGGCCATGACCTCGGCCCGGAACCTCCGGCCGACCCGATAAACCGTCCCTTCATTATGACCGCGCTTTTTGGCCATCTGCTCAGCCCCCCGGTTAAGGTTTTGTGGGGAGCCGGGGCGCCGACCCCCCCCAGCTCCCCGCAGTCGTGTTCCGCTCGGGGGCCATAGATCCAGGCCGGCGGCCTTGTGCAGCGGGAGCAAACCATCCGGCCTGTCCCGGCCGCAGTACTAGCAGGGGACACCCCCGGCCCGGGCCATCACGCACCTATACATGGGTACGCTAGACTTTTATCAAGCCCACCCCCAACCCCCTTCGAGATACTAAAGCCTCATGCGCTCTGTGTTAGCAAGAGAAACTCATAGCTAAGGAGCGTGCATAGGGTGAGAGCACAGTTTGCCGGGTCGGCAACCGCTACCGGGCTCACAACCTAGTCGGGGACGTTCTCCAACGGGCCTATTTCCCAACTGACAAGCAGATCCTGGACTGGCTGAGGTCCAGGTCCGGCCCGACCATTGGCAGGCGGTCATAATTGAGCATGGGGCCAGTCTGATCGGCTAGGGAGCCCCCTTGCTTACCCTATGTCCCTGGGCC
>JAUQQI010000181.1:0-945 GCA_030549955.1 Chloroflexota bacterium | reverse complement strand
GCCTTAAACGGCCCGGTCTAAAAAATATTAGGAAAGCCCTGGCTTTAGCCTGCAAGATTAGCTTGCGTACCCGCAGGTAGCGGCAACGGCCTTCGGCTGCACCCCCAACACCCCGTCGGGGCGCCCGGTCCGGACAGCCAGCCCCGGCCACAGAACCCACCACCTCCTGGGGGCAGGGTGCCTCGCCCGCGTGTGGACTCTTGCTTCCAAGACCGCAGTCAACACCCCCCGTTGTCGGGTGCCGGGCCTTTGACGACCAGCCCGTGTGGGCAGGGTGAGGCTGCAAACTGGGCTTATCCTGAACAGCCGGGGCTTTCGGCAGCTCGGTCAGCAACCGCCGGGCACACCCTGCGGGGGAGGCTTACCCTAGATGGCGGCCGGCTGACCGGCAGCTCACCGGATCAGGCCCCCTCAGCCGGGAATCTCATGGGGGGCAAAGGCACGCCCATCCTTCAGCCACCAAACAGCCTGACTCCGGGCCAACCGCGCCGCATCCGGGTGGATCTCGGGCCCGGCCACCACCGCCAGCACCTCAACCCCGGGCAGGGCCTTCCGCAGCGCCGCCGCCCGGGCAGCAGCCCTCTCAACGTCAGCTGCATGCACCGTGGCCGAAACCTCCACCACCAGAAAGGTCTCCCGGCCCCGGACGATTACGTCCGCCTCGTCCAGGTCATCGGCTTCCTCCGGGGTGATTCGCCCCGCTTCCTCGGCGCCACGCAGCAGCTCCTCCCGCTCGACCGGGGAGAGCACCCTGGGTTCGGCCACCAGCCGGCGGTACCGCCGGAGGTAGCTGCGGTAGTGGTCCTCATACGTTCGCCCCCGAAGCTGGCCGGCAATATCCTCGACGCGCATCGCCAGCCGCCGCACCGTCTCCTCGGTCCTGCGCTGGGCCTCGGCCAGCGCCGTCACCGCCTCCTCCAGCCGGTCAACCCGTGCCGTAAGCGT
>JAUQQI010000325.1 GCA_030549955.1 Chloroflexota bacterium | reverse complement strand
TCGTAACGAAGTTGACGGTGTAGTCGTCGACAATATCGATGCGGTCGACGGTGGTAAAGACGGTGGCAACCAGGGTCTTCTCATTCGGGTCGTAGGTCCGCTCGATGCTGAACTTGACGTCCCGGGCCGTAAAGGGGTCGCCGTTGTGGAACTTGACCCCCTGCCTGAGCTTGAACTGCCAGGTCCTGTCGTTAAGCAGCTTCCACTCGGCGCCAGCATCGGCTGAAGCTTGTTTTCCCGGTCCCGGAGAACCAGGTTATCGAAAACGTTGAAGGTGACGCTGATATCGTTGACGGAAGTGCTCATGTGGGGGTCGAGCTTGCTCAGGTCACCCCCCTGGGCAACAATCAGGTCGTTTTTACCGGCCGGGGCTTTTCCTGCCTGCGGAGCCTGGGGAGCCGCCGGTTGCTGGGCCGGGGCGCAGGCGGCGACCCAGCCACCCACAACGCCCCCGGCCGCGAGCCTCAGGAAGTCCCGCCGACCGAGCCGGTAGGGATAGTTTTCACCCATTGCAACCTCCTCTGCCTTCTGAGAGTCACGGGATTATAACATCCCTGTCAAACGATTCGCCCGGCGCCCAGGTCGGTCAGGTGAGCCTCCTCCAGGTAGCGGGCGACCAGGTTGACGGCCGCCTCCAGGTCCTTCGGGTGAACCATCTCGTTGACGGTGTGGACGTATCGGGTTGGGACCGAGATAGTCACCGCCGCCACCCCACCCCGGGCCCGCTGGATAGCCCCGGCATCGGTGCCGCCCCGGGGCAGGATCTCCAGCTGGTACGGAATCTTCTCCCGTTCAGCGATCTGGCGCAGGTGCTGGACCACCTTCGGGTGGGAGATGTGGGAGCTATCCATCAGTTTGATCGCAACCCCTTGCCCGAGCCGGGTGATGGTATCAGAGTCGCCGGACCCCGGGATATCCAGGGCGAGGGTGATATCCAGGGCGATGCCGACCTGGGGCTCCCATTCGTAGGCCGCTGTCATCGCCCCCCGCAGGCCAACCTCCTCCTGGACGGTCGCCACAGCGACGATGTCAGCCTCGTGGGTCCGGACGGCCTTTAGGGCTTCAAGCATGACGAAAACCCCGACCCGGTCGTCCATGGCCTTACCGACGATGCAGTCGCCGGCCCGCTCAACGGTCCGGTCCAGGGTGACCATGGCGCCGACCTCGACCCGTTCTCTGACCTGTTCGGCCGGTAGGCCCAGGTCGATGAAGTAGTCCTCGACTTTCGGAACCTGCTTGCGCTCCTCCTCGGTGGCCACGTGAACCGGTTTGGCGGCCGGCCAGAGCACACCCCGAAGAAGCTGGCCATCCCTGGCCTCAACCAGGACCCGCTGGGCGAAAAGGACTCGCGGGTCGAATCCGCCGACCGGCTGGATCCGGAGGAAACCCTTGTCGTCGATGTGGCGGACCAGAAAGCCGATCTCGTCCATATGGCCGGCGAGCATCACCCGCCGCTGGCCGTTGCCCCGTTTGAACCCGATGACGTTGCCCATAATGTCAACCCTGATCTCGTCGACGCAGGGCTTAAGTTCGGAGATAACAATCTCCCGGAGCCGGTCCTCGTGGCCGGGGACGCCCGGCGTTTCGGAGAGGCGCTTGAGCAGGTCAAAGTTGATGGCCATAGCTTTCCTCCCTCCTGGCTCGGAAATATAGTCGTGACCTATCACCAGAAATATAGCCCGTGGGCGAGCATTCCCGCCGGTTAGCCGCTGTCTGTTGAGCCGGCAAGGTAGACGAGGCCGCGGCTCCCGTCGACGGTGATGGTTTCGCCGGTCTTTATCCGTTCGGTGGCACCCGCGACCCCCACCACAGCCGGTATGCCCAGTTCCCGGGCGACGACCGCCCCGTGGGACATCATCCCGCCCATCTCCATAACCAGGGCCGACGCCGTGAGGAACAGGGGCGTCCAGGCCGGGTCGGTGGACGGGGCCACCAGAACCTCCCCGGGCTCGATGATTGCTTCGACCGGGTTCAGGACTATCCGGGCTGGTCCGCTGGCGGTACCAGGCGAGGCTGGTGCGCCGGTCAGAACCCCTGCTGCCGGCCCGGATAACTCCTGGAGCACGGTGCCGTCGGAGAGAAGCAGGCGGGGAATCTGCCGGCGCCGCCGTTCAACGTCGAGGCTGGCCCGGCGTTCCCGGATTAGCGGCCGGACATCACGCCCGGCCAGCGCGGCCCGGGCTTCCGGCAGGGTTAGCAGAAAGCTATCCTCTGGCCGGTCAAGCCGGCCTTCGGCGGCAAGGGTACGGCCGAAGTCCAGCAGAAGTCGGCGGATTTCGGCAAGGATCGCCACCGCATAGAACTTCGGCGCCTCCCGCAGGCCGGCCAGGGCCCGGACACGCCGCAAAAGCGCCCGGACGACCAGGGCCCGGTGACCGCCTACCCGCCGGGCCAGTTCCTCAATGGCGGCTTCGGCTGCGGCCCTGGCTGCCTCGAACCTGTCCGCCGGCGAGGCTTCCCCTGAAGGCCTGGCTATGTGGCCGGCCAGGACACGGATGACCGGGGTCGGGTCTTCAGCCCACCTTGGCGCCCCGACGTCAATTTCGGCGACGCCGCGGTGGCCATATTTGCTGAGAAAGCTGGCAAGGCCCTGCTGGAGGGCGTGAGGCAGCGAACCCTGCCGGTACTGTTCGGCCACCTCCTCCGGGTTAGTTCTAAGTAGAGCCTCCCGGCTGGCGGGGTCAACCCGCAGCCCCTCAGCCAGGGCCCAGAGGTCCAGATCCATCCCGGTTGTGGGGTTACAAGGAAGGGCTTGCAAAACGGCCTGCAGTTCGGCAGCGGTGGCCCGGCGGCCCAGGAGCTTCCCGGCCAGCATGTAGCAGAGCATTCCGGCCGCAAACACCGGAGCAATGTTCACAAGAACCCGTGGGAGCACTTCAGTCCCCAGGCGCTCGACCTGGGCGAGCCTGACTTCGGGCGGGACAGGGCTGGCTCTGAGGCCACGGGCCGCGTCGACGAGGAATTCAACCCGGCGGAGGGCCCGCATGCGCTGGCCCGCAGGGTTTACGACGGCAGCCAGGATCCGCAGGGGAAGCCGGGTGTTGGCCAGAAAACGGGCCAGGGCCCGGAACACGCTGAGCCAGTTCACCGGCCGCGGACTAAAGCGGGGGTCGGCCTCCAGTTTCCGCCAGATTTCAGCGGTCCGGGCCTCGACGACCTGGAGGAAATTCCGGACCAGGAGTCGCCCCGGACCAGCCCGCATAAGGGGAGTCAGGTCCAGGAAGAGCCGGTGTCCGGCCTCGACGGCAAAGGGCGGGCCCATAGCCACGTCCTGGGGCCTGTACCCGAAGAACGTGGCAAAACCGGCGCCAAGGAGACGGAAGACCTGGACGCCCATGGGGGTGAGCGGACCGTATACGCCCTGGGCCACGTTCACGGAAAAGTAGATGCGCAGGTCCGGACTGGCAGGGTCAGCGCCGGTCGGGAGGGGGTAGAGGGTTGTGACGGGCCGGGCCTGGAGGAGCCAGAATTTCCCTTCAACATCCAGGGACCACTCGATATCCTGGGGCCAGGCGAAGTGTTCCTCGACCCCGAGGCAGAGTTGGGCCAGCTCCT
>JAUQQI010000087.1 GCA_030549955.1 Chloroflexota bacterium | reverse complement strand
CGCCCCTTCCCCTACCCCGACCGGCCCGACCGAGACGTAATCGAACCCCAGGCTGGCCGCCGCCTCTTCGGCCCGGCGGCCAAAATCGACCAGCCTTTCCGGGGGCCGGTTATACGGCGGGAGGGCGAGGCGGGTGGTCTGGACCTCGTAGCCGGCAGCGGCGAGCTGCTTGCCGACAGTTTTGAGGAATTCGGGGGCCGGCGCCAGGCGGGCCGGGTCGGGCCCCTCACCCAGGTCAGCCCCGACCGTAACCGAACGGACCTTCACCGGACCAGCCGTCGCCCGAACATGCGCCCGAGGGTTGACCGGAGGTAGCTCTCATACTGGCCAATCCGCCGGAACTTTTCGTACCGGGCCTTAAGCAGGCGGCCCACGGGGATGCGCTCGAGTTCGCTGAGTTCGGCCAGGATCGCCGACCTCAGCTCCCGGACTGTGGCGACCGGGTCGACGTGGGCCCCGCCTTCCGGCTCGGACACCACCCGGTCGATAAGACCCAGTTCTTTAAGGTCCCGGGCCGTGAGCCGCAGGGCGGCGGCGACCTCCGCGGCCCGGGAAGCATCCCTGTAAAGGATGGCCGCGGCCCCTTCCGGGGCGATAACTTCGAAGGTCGCGTTTTCCAGCATAATGATGCGGTCGGCGAGGGCCAGGGCCAGCGCCCCGCCGCTCGCCCCCTCCCCGGTGACGACCGCGACTGTCGGGACCGGAAGCTCGCTTAAGGTTGCCAGGCACCCGGCAATCGCCCCGGCCAGCCCCCGCTCCTCCGATTCGAGGCCGGGATAGGCTCCCGGCGTGTCGACCAGGGTGATGAGGGGTAGGCCGAACTTGCCGGCCAGGGACATGACCCGGCGGGCTTTCCGGTAGCCTTCGGGCATAGCCCGCCCATCCCGGCCGGTCCGCTCCTGGCCGATAACGGCTACTGCCCGCCCGGCGAACTCCCCGATTCCGGTCACCACCGCCGGGTCGTCGGCATAGAGGCGGTCCCCGTGAAGCTCGACGAAACTGCTTAACAGGTAGCCGATAAAGGCCCGGGCGGTGGGCCGCCGGATATCCCGGGCCCGCTGAACAACTTCCCAGGCGCTTTCGGTATCGGCCATGACTGGCTCCTCGGCGAGCCGCCGGGCGGCCGGCGTAAAGCCGGAGCGGGCCGTAAGGAGCCGGAGGAGCTCGGCCAGCGTCGCCCGGAGCCGGGGACGCGGCACGACCAGGTCGACCTGACCGTGGGCGAGCAAAAACTCGGCCCGCTGGGCCTCGGGTGGGAGCTTCTGGCCCATGGTCTGCTCAATGACCCGGGGCCCACTGAATCCGATGAGGGCCCCCGGTTCGGCTACCAGGACGTCGGCGAGGCTTGCGAAGCTTGCGAGGACCCCACCGGTCGTGGGGTCAGTTAGAACCGAAATATACGGGATGTGGGCCTGGTGGAGGCGGCGGGCGGCCGCGGCCGTCTTAGCCATCTGCATGAGGGACAACATCCCCTCCTGCATCCGGGCCCCGCCGCTGGCAGCCACGGTTATGGCCGGCTGGCGACGGCGCAGGGCCCGCTCGAACGTCCGGGCAATCTTCTCGCCGACGACGGACCCCATGCTCCCGCCCAGGAACTCGAACTCCATGACCGCAATGACCACCGGCTGGCCGTCAATGGTGCCGGTGCCGGTGATGACGGCCTCGGTCAGGCCGGTCCGGCGCTGGGCTTCCCAAAGGCGCTCGTGATAGGATACTTTATCGGTAAACCGGAGGGGGTCGGCCGATGCCAGCCACCGGTCGGTTTCCCGGAAGCTTCCGGGGTCCAGCAGCAGGTTGAGCCGCTGGCGGGCCGGAATCCGGAAATGATAGCCGCACCGGCCACAGATACGATATCGCTTGAAGTCGGGCTGGGGTTCGAGGTCGGCCCCACACTGGGGGCAGGTTGTCGGCTCGGGTGGGACCTCTTCCCCGCCCTCTCGCCGACCCAAAATCGCGCTGACCAGATTCGGTAGCCTGTCCACCATTCCTCCTTAGCCGGCCTCCGGGCTGGTTCCTGACTTTAGGATAGGCCACCGCTTATTTGCTGTCAAAGCCGGGCCGTCATATCATACCGGGGAATGACCAGGATGGTTATCTTCGGCCTCGGATATATCGGAGCCGAGCTTGCCCGCCGGCTCCTGCTGGCTGGCCACCAGGTCGTCGCCCTCGACAACGGGTTCAATACCCCGCCGGCCGTCTGGGACGACCTCAAAAGCCTCGGAGACCTCAGGTTCGTCGTCGGGGACGTGGCCGACGCCGGGGCCGTGGCCGAGGTATTCCGACAGGCTAGTCCGGTGGACACCGTGTTCTTCACTGCGGCCCAGGCCAGCGCCCACCCGGATGCCGCGCCCTGGGCCTATACCGAACGAACCAATATCACCGGCTTTCGGACGGCCCTCGACCTGGCCGTGGGGGCCGGGGTCGGCCGATTTGTCTACACCAGCTCCATCAAGGTCCACGGGTCCCGGCTTCCAGCCCGGCTCGGCCCTGACACGCCCTACCGGTGGCCGGGGGACCCGGTTCACTGGACCCAGGCGTTTAATGAGGGGCTCCTGCGAGACCGGGCCGAACGGGGTGGCCTCCGGGGGGTGGCGGTCCGGCTCGGGATTGTTTACGGGGTTGGGCCGGTCATGCGGACCGACCCCCGGTTCATGACGGTCGTGAATCGCTTTTGCCTGGCAGCTACCCGGGGCGAACCCCTCACCGTGCACCCCGGGGCCGTCGGCTACCAGGCGTTTATCCACCTCCGGGACGCCGCGGCTGGCCTCATTAACGCGGCCAGCCTTCCGTCCGAGGCTCCGTTTATCGCCATCCCTCTGGCCACCGGTTTTTTCACCGTCTCCCAGGTTGCCCGGGTGGTCAGGCGGGCCGCCGGCCGCCGGGGTCTCAGGGTTGAGATTATCGACCGGGCTTCGTCCGCCCGGGGACGGCGGCCGCGGCTTGACCCGGCATCCGGCCGGCTTTTACCGGAGCGGTCGGTCTCCCTGGCCGACGGAATCGAGGAGCTTTTAGACTACTGGTTGGGGGGAAGCTCGGGGTGAAGGTCCTCGTTACCGGGGCGACCGGCCTCATCGGCCGGGCCCTCATCCCGGAGCTTCAGGCCGCCGGCTACGAGGTTGTCGGCCTGGCCCGCCGGTTCCGGCCGGACGTCGGCTTCCCGGTTATCTTTGGGGACGTGACCGAACCCGACCTCGGGGATCGGCTTCCTCCGGCCGAAGTTATCGTTCACCTGGCCGGCCTCGCCGACGCTGGGGCATCCTGGCAAGACCCGGCCCGCTACCTGGCAGTGAACGCCGGGGGCACCCTCAACCTCCTCTTTTTTGCCCGGAGGACGGGCGCCAGGTTTATCTTCGCCTCCTCCCAGCGGGTTTATCGGCCGGGCCGCCGGCTGGCCGAGACTGCCCCCATCGAGCCCCGAGACCCCTACGGCTACTCGAAGTGGGTCGGGGAGGTCTGGTGCCAGATGTTCGCCCGGCTTCTCGGGGTATCGACGGCGGTAGTCCGGTTCTTTTCGGTTTATGGGCCCGGCCAGACCTGGAGTTCGGGCCAGAGCGGGGTCCTC
>JAUQQI010000092.1:518-3586 GCA_030549955.1 Chloroflexota bacterium | reverse complement strand
TCTTAATCCGCCGGACCGCCCGCCGCCTCAAAACAAAATCTCCCGCCGCCTTTGCGGGCCAGCTGGATAGTTGCCCTGTGAAAGTTCTAGCTTTGTCCTTCGCAGCCCCCACCCGGCTGCTGCACCACTGGCCAGACCTGATGGTGGTTCTGGGGCTGGCGGTAGCCGCCTATGGCCTGACGGCCGGCATTCGGCCAGCCAGGGCCTTAAGTGCCCAGACCCAAGTCGACCTTTCAGCCGGCGCTTTGCCCTACTACGCCGCCCTCTCGGTGGGAAGGATGCTCTCGGTGGGCACCGTACTGGCCGCCTACGTCCTTTCAGTGGCCTTCGCCCTGGCCTATGCCCGATTCGCCGTGACCGGCCGGTGGACCGAGCGGCTGATGCTGCCCCTTCTGGACATTTTACAAAGTGTGCCAATCCTTGCGTTTTTTCCGGCGGCCATCCTGGCCGCCACCGCCCTCCTTCCGAGCAGTCGCCTGGGTCCGGAACTGGCGGCGATCCTCCTGATTTTTACGTCCCAGGCCTGGAATCTGGCCTTTGCCTTTTATGGGGCTCTAATTACCATTCCCCAGGAGCTGAAGGAGGCGGCTGCCAGCTTCAGGCTCAACGGCTGGCTCCGTTTCACCAGGCTGGAGCTTCCGTTTGGGATCATCGCCCTGGTGTTTAACTCGATTATGAGCTGGGCCAACGGCTGGTTCTTCCTCATCGCCGCCGAACAGTTTGGCCTGGGCACCGAGACCTTCTGGCTGCCGGGCCTGGGCGCCTACCTACGGGCGGCCGCCGACACGGGCGACGTCGGGGCCCTCGGTCTGGGTCTGCTTACCCTGGTCGTGGTGGTCGTTTTAATCGACCAGCTTTTGTGGCGGCCGCTCCTCAACTGGGCCGACCGGTTCCGTTACGAGCAGACCGGCGGCATGCGCCCCCCGGGTTCACCAGCTCTTTTCGTCCTGCGCCGTTCGCTCCTGGTCCGGGGTCTCTGGCGGCTGGTCCTCAGCCCCGTCATCGGGTGGACTGACCGCGCCCTCAACGGCCTCTTTATCCGCCTTGAAGCCCGGCGCAGGCCGGCACTGAAATCGGGCCGCCGGGCACTGTGGCTGTGGGCCCTGGCAGGCCTGGTGCTGACCATTGTTGTGGGTCTCGGCCTCGTCCGAACGGCCGAGACCCTCCTTCAGGTTGCCCCGGAACGCTGGGCCGAAATCTTCGTCGGGGCCGGGGCAAGTCTTGGTCGGGTCGCCCTGGCGCTCGCTGTTACAGCCGCCTGGACCGTGCCGGTCGGGGTAAGTCTGGGGCTTAAGCCCGGACTGGGCAGCCGGGTTCTGCCCCTGATTCAGGTGGCGGCATCGATTCCGGCCACCGCCCTTTTCCCGGCGGTCCTTCTGCTTGCAGTCCGACTGCCGGCCGGGGTTGAATGGGCGGCCCTACTTTTGATGGCCCTTGGAAGCCAGTGGTACGTGCTGTTCAACGTCGTGGCCGGAGCCCTCGCCATCCCGACCGAGCTTCGGGAGGCGGCCGCTATCTTCCGGCTGCGGGGCCTCAAGCGGTGGCGGCTTCTCCTCGTGCCGGGCATTTTCGCCCACCTGGTTACCGGCCTGATTACGGCGGCCGGGGCCGCCTGGAACGCCACAGTGGTCGCCGAGTACATCAGTTTCGGGGGCGAGGTTTACCGGACGGCCGGCCTCGGCGCCTTCATCACCGCCCGGGCCGAGGCTGGGGACACGCCCGGCCTGCTGGCCGGAACCCTGGTCATGGCCGGGCTGGTGGTAAGCTTAAACCGGCTCGTCTGGCGGGGGCTTTACCGGTGGGCCGAAAGACGATTCAGGCTAGATTAAGCTATGGCCGCGGTCCTGATTAAAGCCGACCAGGTAACCAAATTCTACGGCGACGGCCAGCCAGTCCTGGTCCTGGACCGCATAACCCTGGAGCTGGTCGAGGGCGAGTTTGTTGCCCTGCTCGGTCCTTCCGGGTCAGGCAAGTCTACCCTTTTACGCATCCTGGCCGGGCTTATCGAGCCGTCTTCGGGTCAGGTCCTCGTCCGGGGCGAGCCGCTAAAAGGGGTCAATCCGGCGGCGGCCCTGGTCTTCCAGTCCTTTGCCCTCTTCCCCTGGCTGACGGTCCTGGAGAACATTGAACTGGGCCTTTTGGCCCGGGGCGTTCCTACCGCCGAGCGACAAAAACGCGCCCGGCAGATGGTGGAGCTCATCGGCCTGGCCGGATTCGAGTCGGCTTACCCCCGGGAGCTTTCGGGCGGCATGCGCCAGCGGGTCGGGTTTGCCCGGGCCCTGGCAGTCGGGCCGGAGGTGCTCCTTATGGACGAGCCCTTCTCGGCCCTCGACGTCTTCACCGCCGAGAACCTCCGGCGCGACTTTTTCGAGCTCTGGACCCGGCAGAAGCTCCCAACCCGGGCCATCCTGATGGTTACCCACAATATCGAAGAGGCGACGGCCCTGGCCGACCGGATTGTGGTCCTGAGCGTGAATCCGGGCCGCATCCGGGTCGAACTGCCCGGCCTGCCGCCCGGCCTGCGGCAGGTGAGGGGACCGGAGCGGACCGGCCTCGTCGACATCATCTACCGGATAATGACGAGCCCGGCTGCCGAGGTTGAGGCCGCCATTGCCGGCAGACCAGCCCCGACCGAAGAGGCCCCGGTCTACCAGATGCTTCCCCACGTGACTCCGGGGCAAGTCGCTGGTCTCGTTGAGCAGCTGCGAGTTCGGGGCGGCCAGGAAGACCTTTACCGGCTGGCCGAGGACCTGGGCCTCGAAGCCGACGAGCTTTTGCCGGTGGTGGAGGCCGCCGACCTGCTCGACCTGGTGGAGGTTATCGAAGGGGATGTGGTCCTGACGGAGGCCGGCCAGCGGTTCGCCGCGGCCGACCGTGAGGGCCGGCAGCGGCTCTTTCGACGCCGGCTCCTCGACCGCGTCGAACTGGGGCGGGAGCTCGCCGGGGCCCGGAAAGCCAGCCCCCGCCGCCAGCCTGTCGCCGGCGCCGTAGAAATTCCATATCTTCTGCGAGCGCTCCCAGGCGTCGACCCAGAGATTGGGGAAATCCGGCTGCTCGGCGCCTTCCCG
>JAUQQI010000092.1:0-508 GCA_030549955.1 Chloroflexota bacterium | reverse complement strand
ACCCGACTCGAAGCCGCCTTCAGCCGGGCCGAGGCGGCCCGCCAGCTGGAGACGGCCATCGCCTGGGCCCGCTATGCCGGCCTGGTCCGGTACGACCCGGGACGGGACGTGCTCACCCTGACGCATGAGGGCGTTACGCATGGAGACGTCGAGGCCTGAGCCCCAGACCGAAAGCAGGCCCCCGGCCGCGCCCCCCACCTCCGGCCAGGCGAAGACCCCGCCGAAGAAGTCGCGGCGAACCGAACTTCTTGCCTATCTCTACCTGGCGCTGTTCACCCTGGCGGCGGGGACGGCCTACCAGCTCCTCGAGGCCTCCGGCTGGATGGTCGCCCTCGGAGCCGGAGTCTTTCTCCTGGAGGTCGGCCTGATCGGGTTCTGCATTTTAGCCGACCGCAATTCCGGTTAACCTTGCGAAGCTACTGGTGGCTGCTCGCCGGCCTCGCCGTTTTTCTTTATCTGGTTCGGTCGGTCCTACCCCCTTTTCTGGTCGCCGTATTCCTGGCCTATA
>JAUQQI010000224.1:3203-3586 GCA_030549955.1 Chloroflexota bacterium | reverse complement strand
GAACCGGGAGTTATTTGTCACCACCGCGACCTTCTTGCCGAGCGCCCTCACCCCCTGAACGACTTCCGGGGCCCCGGGCACCGGCAGGTCCAGGTAGACCAGCGTCCCATCCAGGTCAAAGAGAAAGGCGGCGAAATCCCCCAGGTTCCGGCAAGCTAATTCAGGCATCGGCCCGTTGGGTGGGCCGGCCCGGCGGATGGTATAATCTGGGCGGAACGGGGTGTGGCGCAGCCTGGTTAGCGCGCCTGGTTTGGGACCAGGAGGTCCCCGGTTCAAATCCGGGCACCCCGACCGGTTTAAAAAATTCCGGGCCGGCCCCCTCAGGAGGTCTCCTAATCAGCCGTCGGGACGGGTGCCTCGATAGGCAGCCAGCGGTCCCTGAG
>JAUQQI010000224.1:0-3193 GCA_030549955.1 Chloroflexota bacterium | reverse complement strand
GACCGTCCATCACGTCGAAGTGAATCCAGTCGCAGCCGCCGGCAATCGCTTCCCTCAGCTGCTCTTCAAGCCGGCCAAAGTCCGCCGAAAGAATCGACGCCGCCAGCCTCATTTCAAAACCCGCCTGTCGGGACGGGTGCCTCGATAGGCAGCCAGCGGTCCCTGAGCTTCTGCATCAGCTTGGGCAGCGTCGTGTACTCCATCTCCTCCATCGGCAGCCGATGCGGCTCAAACGGACCGTGCCGCCGGATGTAATCGGCCACCGTCAGGGCAAGCTCCCTGGCCTTATCAAAAGCCGGGTCCCCAAACAGGTCCACCGGCCCAATCAGCCTGCCCTCACTTACCTGAAACCCGGCCGCAACAAGCCTCGGCGGCCCGTCAAACCTCGTGCACCTGGCATCCTTAAACCCAACCGGCATCAGGGGACCATGATGCGACCCACGCATCCAGCCCTCAACTAAGTGCGGATGACTGAACGCCTCCAACACCTCACCAACGGCCGGAAACTCGCCCTGGGCACGCACTATCATAACCGGGTCGTCCTTGCCCACATACCGACCAGCTATCAGGCTCAACCGCTCGGTCGAGGTTACGGCCGCAACCTCCCCCGTGCCCCGGCTGTAGACGGCCTTTACGGCATACCTTAAGGGACTGCCAATAAAGGCCAAAAGCCCATAAAGCTCCTCCGGACACGAAAAGATAATCTTCCGGTGCTCAAGGACGTCATGAACCTCAAAATTAAACCCGGAATTTAAGGCCTCGGAAATCACCAGCCCGGCCGTGTTGAACGGGTCGGCAAACATCCGGTAAAGGGGCAAATTAAAAGCCGAGCCCGCCGAGGTCTTATCGGCCATGAAGACAATAACCGGCTCCGAACGCCGCTCCTCAAAGGTCATCTCGGCACAGCCCGGCCCCATCCCCCGGACATTGCCCGAAAAGGCGTCCGAAAGCAGGTCCTGACCCGCACCGTAAAGCTTTAAGCCTTTGGCCACCTCGGTGGCAGCCTCAAAAGCCTTCCAGGCCAGGCCGTGAATTTCGGGGTTGTCGGCGCCCCGGCCGTGGGTCATGATAAGCTCAAGGTCATCCCCAACATTGAGCACCCGAAAGTCATAAACAAGCCCCCGGTCCCTGGCCTCAGCCAGTACCTCAGTCGCCCGCTCAATCAGGGCCTCATGCATCGACGAATGCCCAACATACCCACCTACATCGGCCTTGATCACACTCAACGTTACCCGCATGGTCACCCTCCTGAACCCGAAAGATTTTGTGCCCTATTTCACAAAGTATCAGAGATACGGCCGGCTGTCAACCTGCCGTGTGGCCGCCCCTAGAGAACATAGGGGGGCTGCCATTCGCCGAAGACCCGCCGGAAGACCCCGCAGACCTCGCCGAGGGTTGCGTAGGCCCGGACGGCGTCGATAATAAATGGCATGAGGTTCTCCCGACCCCGGGCCGCCTCCTCCAGAGCCTTCAGTTTAACCGAAACCGCCTCGTTGTCCCGCTCCCGCCGAATCCGATTAAGCCGCTCCAGGTGCCGGGCCTCACCCGCCTTGTCAACCCGCAGGATCGGTATCTCGAGCCGGTCCTCCTCGACCTGGAAGGCGTTGACCCCGACGACAATCCGCCGGCCCTCTTCCACATCCCGCTGGTAGCGCTCGGCCGCATCCAGAATCTCCCGGTGGAAGAACCCGGCCTCGATGGCCGGGATCACGCCCCCGTACTCCCGAATCCGGGCAAAGTAGTCATAGGCCTGTCGCTCAAGCTCATTCGTGAGCCACTCGACGTAGTAGCTTCCACCCAGGGGGTCGACCGTGTTCGTCACCCCCGTCTCATAGGCAATAACCTGCTGGGTCCGCAGGGCGATCCGGGCGGCCTTTTCCGACGGCAAAGCCCAGGCTTCGTCCATCGAGTTCGTGTGCAGCGACTGGCACCCACCGAGGACCGCCGCCAGGGCCTGGATGGCGACCCGGGCGATGTTGACTTCCGGCTGCTGGGCCGTGAGGGTACAGCCGGCAGTCTGGGCGTGGAACCTGAGCCACCAGGACCGGGGGTTCTGGGCCCCATACCGTTCCCGCAGCTCCCGGGCCCAGATCCGCCGGGCCGCCCGGAACTTGGCAATCTCCTCAAAGAAGTCGTTATGAACGTTAAAGAAAAACGAGAGTCTGGGGGCAAACTCGTCGACCTTCAGGCCCCGCTCAAGACAGGCATCCACGTAAGCAAATCCGTCGGCCAGGGTGAAGGCAAGCTCCTGGACGGCTGTCGACCCGGCCTCCCGAATGTGGTAGCCGCTGATGCTTATCGGGTTCCACCTGGGCATCTCCCGGACGCTGAACTCGATGGTGTCCACCACCAGCCGCATCGATGGCCCCGGCGGGAAAATGTACTCGTTCTGGGCGATGTATTCTTTCAGGATGTCGTTCTGGAGGGTCCCGCCCAGAACGTGGCGGGGGATGCCCCGCTTCTCGGCCGCCACAATGTACATGGCCCAGATGACCGCAGCCGGGCCGTTGATCGTCATCGAGGTTGTTATCTGGTCGACGGGGATGCCGTCGAAAAGGATTTCCATATCAGCCAGGGACGAGACCGCGACCCCGCAGACGCCAAATTCGCCCCGGGCCCGCGGGTCGTCAGTGTCGAACCCGTAAAGGGTGGGCATATCGAAGGCAACCGAAAGGCCCGTTTGACCGTTTTCGAGCAGGTACTTGAACCGGGCGTTGGTCTCTTCGGCGGTTCCGAAGCCGGCGAACATTCGCATGGTCCAGAGCCGGCCCCGGTAGCCGGTCGGGTGGACGCCCCGGGTGAAGGGATAGCGGCCCGGAAAATTTAAGTCCCGAAGATAGTCGAAGTCAGGGACAGAAATCGGAGTGTAGAGGCGGTCCACCGGGATGGCCGACAGGGTCTCAAACAGGGCCGGCCGCTCCGGCGCGTCGGCCGTCTCCAAACGCCATTGTTCTTCGGCCCGCCGCAGGGCCTCCAGATCCCGCCCATCCGCGGCCATAGCCGCCTCCCCGGATCGGTCTTTCCAGCTAAGTCTAACTTTCGCCCTGCAGAATTGTCAACCGGGCCGGCCTGACAGCCCGGCGCCGGCCCGGGCAGGCCGCTGCGGCGCAAATCGGCGGCCAGGCCTGAGGCCCGGGCAGGTCTCGCGGCCGACCCGGCGTGAAGAGAAAAAGCCGCTGGATTTTGGAAGGGG
>JAUQQI010000012.1 GCA_030549955.1 Chloroflexota bacterium | reverse complement strand
CAGTCCGGCCAGAAGCGACCGGGTCAGGACCACGAGTCTCGCCCGGTCTACCCGGTCGGCTACAGCGCCCCCAACCAGGGAGAGCAGAAAGATGGGGATATTTGCGGCGGCGCTGACAACCCCAAGGAGAAAGGGCGAGTCGGTAAGCTCGAGGACGAACCAGCCCTGGGCGACATTCTGCATCCAGAAGCCGCTCAGGGCGAACGTCTGGCCAAACCAGAGCAGGCGGAAGTCCCGGTAGCCGAGGACACCGGGCCACCGGAAGCCCCGGCCTGCCCTCGACGGCGGCTCGATGCGGACCGGGGCTGAAGCCGGGACGCCGTCGCCATCGGGCGGGTTCAAGCCCCCACCCCCGACGCCCGGCTGGCCGGTTCGGGGCATCTCCGCCCCGCCGGCATCACTGGTTCACTTAAGGAACCCATTTTCGCGAACAAAATCCGGTCGGCATTTCAGCCCGACCGGTGACCCTTTTTGAAGCCGGCGGTTGCCGGCGTCTGGTCAGGTTGCCGCCGACTCAACCTGGTCCAGCTCGAGCAGGAGGGCCCGATAGCGTTCGAGACGCTCCGCCCACCTCGCCCGGAGCTGGCCCAGCTGCTCGATCTTGTGGTCAATAAGGCGAATCTGGGATTCGCTCGCCTCGATGGCGTGAAGCAGCCGCTTGCGCCGCTCGCTCGGGTCGATCTTGTCCCAGTCGGCCCGGAGCTGACTCTTTACCTCCGCAGCGTCGAGGATCTGCCGAATCTCATTCAGGGAAAAGCCGAGGAGCTGGGTTAGCTGCTTGATCTGTTCGAGCCGCTGGACATCTTCTTCCGAGTAGAGGCGGAACCCCCCTTCCATTCGGGTTGGCGGCCGGAGAAGCCCCCGCTCCTCGTAGTAGCGGATGGTCCGCTGGGTGAGGCCCGTGCGCTGGGCGACCTCACCGATCTGCATATACCGGGTCTTGCCGTTCCCTTCCATCGGCTCCTGGCGGCATTATAACCGAATTTACCGTTAACGTCAAAGTTTGATTTGTGCCGGCCTTCCTGGTGTTCGGAGGCTGCTGTCTGCGCTTACGGCCGTCGCCTTCTAACTCCCTATCGGCTACAGCGGGTGGGGGCAGGGCAAGATTTTGCAGGCTGCTCCGGCTTAAAAGAGTTAAAGCAAGCTTTATGGGCGAATAACCCGACGTTCGCACAACTTTTAAGAGCGTCCCCTATCCTGGTACGGGTAAACCTTCGACCCTGAGGATCATCGCGGACCTTTGGCGCCAGCTCGAGGCCGGGTATATCAGCGTCGCCCACAGCATGTTGCCGCCGGCCCGGGTATCCGACTCTCCCGCTTTCATCCTGGCTGGGCGTGACCGGCTCAGGGGGCTTATCGGATTTGGTCTGACCCGGCCGCTCCTGGCAAACCGGCGCGGTCCCCGAAGTCTATGTCACCGGCCGGTCCGGTTAGGAGGCCGAGCCGGGGTGGGTACCCCGCTACCTGAAGCGCATTGCGGACCAGGTTATTTGTGAGCGGGTGATTCACGCCGTCAGGGGTTCAATGGCAAGCTCGGCTTTTCCCGGAATGCTCAGCTCCGGCAGACTGCTAAAAAATCCTGGTTGCGGTGGATGACTCGAAGCATCCCGAAGCGGCCGTTCGCTTCCTGGAGACCCTACGGCTTCGTGAAAGCGCCCGGCTCGTCGTTTTGACGCTGGTGGAGCCGGCCCGGACCGTATACGGGGTCGGCGAGGCCATCGCAGGCCCAGAGCTCTATCGGCTGGCCGAGGAGTGGGCGGCGGCCCAGGAGCTGGAAGCGGCCACCTACGCTGCTGGCGTTGGGGCCAGGCTCGGGGGATCAGGCATCCCCACCGAGGTGGTCGTCCGAACGGGTCACCCGGCGGCCGAGGTTCTTAAGGTGGCCGCCGAGCAGGAGATTGACTTGATCGTTACGGGGGCCCGCAGACTGCCCCCGGTCCTCGCCCGGTTGTTCGGCAGCGTGTCCCGTGCTGTTTGCCGGCACGCTTCATGCCCAGTCCTTGTGGTTAAAGGGCGGGCTGGGGAGCCGTTGATACCGGCCGGCAGGCCCCGGCGGATCCTCCTGGCCGCCAGCCTGGACCCGTCCCGAACCTTCGCGACCCACCTTCCGGTTTGTGTCGATTCCTGAGTCCCGGACTGGCCGGGTTCGCCGGATCCGGGAGGGCCTGGCAGGGGCCGCGAGGTGCGCTTGGGCAGCCATGGCCTGGCTCACCGGACCGCCGGCGGGAAAATACTCGGAAGTGGGCGGTCAGGTTCAGACGAGTGACCCGGCGGCCTGGATCATCGGGGTTGCCCCGGAGTGGCCGGCCGACCTGACCGTTATTGACGTCAGCGGGGCCGGGCGGCGCGCTGGGGAGGTGGCCCGAAAAATAGTTGACCACCTCCCCGGTCCGGTTCTGGAGGTCAGGCCGCGTCAGCCAGACCCGGGCGGCGCCCTTTCAGTTCGCAAACCGGACCGGCACTGTTCCGGGCCCATCGGCGCAGCCCCGTCGGGCGAGTCGGGTTGCGTGATGGGGGTCGGGTCCGGTAGCATTTTGGTAAAGACCCTCGGCAGGAGACTGCTCAGATGGAAAGGCTTCCGAGTCGCGACGTTCTTGAAGGACCCGACCGTGCCCCGGCCCGGTCCTACTTGCGGGCCATGGGCCTCACCGATGAGGACCTGACCAGGCCCTTCGTCGGGGTTGCGAGCACCTGGAATGAAGCGACCCCCTGCAACATCGGCCTCGCCGGCCTCGCCAAGCAGGCCGCGGCTGGCGCCCGGGCCGGTGGGGGCACGCCAAGGGAGTTCGTCACCATCGCCGTCAGCGACGGCATCGCCATGGGCTACGAGGGAATGAAGGCGTCCCTGGTGAGCCGGGAAGTTATCGCCGACTCCATTGAGCTGATGGTTTACGCCCACGGCTACGATGCCGTCGTCGGCCTGGCCGGCTGCGATAAGAGCCTGCCCGGGACCCTGATGGCCCTCGGCCGGCTGAATCGTCCGGGAATTTTTGTCTACGGCGGGAGCATCAAACCGGGCATCTTCGAGGGCCGCAAGGTTACGGTTCAGGATGTTTTCGAGGCGGTTGGGGCCTACGCCAGCGGCCGGATCTCCGACCGCCAGCTTTACGAGCTTGAGTGCCGGGCCTGCCCCGGCGCCGGCTCCTGCGGCGGCCTCTTCACGGCCAATACCATGTCTTCGGTGGCTGAAGCCATTGGGATGGCCCTCCCTGGCAGCGCCTCGCCCCCGGCCGAGTCGGAGGCCCGGGCGGCCATCGCCTACGAAAGCGGCCGGCAGGTGATGGAACTGCTCCGGCAGGGGATCCGGCCCCGCCAGATCATGACCCGGGAGGCCTTTGAGAACGCGATCACGGTGGCCCTGGCCATGGGCGGGTCGACTAATGTTGTCCTCCACCTGCTCGCCATTGCCCGGGAGGTCGGGGTGCCCCTCAGCTTGGACGACTTTGACCGGATCTCCCGGCGGACGCCCCTTATCGCCGACATGAAGCCGGCCGGCCGCTACGTTATGACCGACCTTGATGAAGTCGGGGGCGTGCCGACGGTCATGAAGTACCTGCTGGATGCCGGCCTGCTCCACGGCGGCCACCGGCCCGTCACC
>JAUQQI010000168.1 GCA_030549955.1 Chloroflexota bacterium | reverse complement strand
GACCCTGGCCGGAGTCATCTGGCTCCTCGAATCCGGCTCCACGCGCCCCTTGCCCCCCCGTCTGCCGCCGGTCCGGGATAACCCGCTGGTGACGGCAGCCGCCCTGTTCGGGGTGGTGTATCTCCTGACGACCCTGACGTCCCGGGATCCGGAAGTCAGCTTCTGGGGCTCCTACCAGCGGCTCCAGGGTACCCTGGTTAACCTTTGCTACCTGGCCCTCTTTTTCTTTTCGGTCGGGTTCACCCGTAACAAGGCCCAGGTGGACCGGCTCGTGACGGTGATGGTCCTGACCACCCTGCCCGTTGGCCTCTACGGCCTGGTCCAGTATGTGGGCGGCCTGCCGGGGTCACCGATCCGGGACCCGCTTCCCTGGGGCAGCGACGTTACCCAGCGGGTCACGTCGACCATGGGCAACCCGATCTTCCTCGGGGCCTGGCTCATCATGGTTATCCCCCTCACCACGGCCCGGCTTATCCCGGCAGTCGTCGAGTTTGTGAGGCGTGCCGGCGAACCGGGACCCTTCCCGTGGACCGCCTGGGCCCGGGCGGCCGGCTACAGCCTGGCCCTTTCGATTCAGCTCCTTGTCGTTCTCTTCACCCAGAGCCGGGGGCCCTGGCTCGGGTTACTCGCCGGCCTGTTTCTCTTCGGGGTTGTGACGTCCGTGCGGCTTGGCCGCCGACGGTTGGCCATTCTGATAGCTGTCCTGGGCCTGGGCCTGGCCGCTTTTATCGGCCTGCTTAACGCCCCGGGGTCGCCCCTGGAACCCCTCAAGGAACAAAACCGCTACCTTGAACGCCTCGGCAGTATCGCCGAGGCCGACTCCGGCACGGTCAAGGTTCGGCTGCTGATCTGGTTCGGGGATGGGGTCGGGCGGGGAGCGGTCGGGCTCATTACGGAAAATCTCTGGCGTTTCCTGGTCGGTCACGGGCCCGAGACCATGTACTTTGCCTTCGCCCCCTTTTATCCCCCCGACCTGGCCCATTATGAGGCGCGGAACGCGAGCCCCGACCGTTCCCACAACGACCTCCTCGATTACCTGGTAACCATGGGGGTGCTTGGCCTTGGGGCCTACCTGCTGGTTATCGGGGCCTTCTACTGGCAGGCCGGGAGGCTGCTGGGCCGGCTGACGGAGTTTCCGGACCAGCTCCTGGTCATCGCCATCATCTCGGGGGTCACTGCCCACCTGGTTGAAACCCTGACCGGCATCGCCATCGCCGCGACTCGGACCTATTTTTGGCTCTTCCTGGGCATGGTCGCGGCCCTGGCCCGTTTTCCGGCCGGACCGGTTCCGGCTCCGGGGTCGACCCGGCCTGCCCGGCGGGACCGGCGGCCCGGCGGCCACCGCCCGCGCCAGCCGCTTCCGGCTGGGGCCAGGCCCCGGTGGGCCCACATCCTCGGCCTCTACCTGGCTACCAGCGCCGTACTGGGCCTCCAGGCCGTCCTTGGGAGCATCGCCCCCGACAGTTTCATCCGCCGCCTCGACCCGGTTACCCTCACCCTGCTGGGCCTCGGGTGGCTTGTCCTGGGCCTGGTCCTTGCCGGCCTCGCCCTCATGCCCCGGGACACCGACCGATTATCCCCGACGCGCCCTGAATTCATCCCCGTTTACGGCCTGCTCGCCGCCGGCCTTTTCGCCTTTCTTCTGACATCGGTGCTTAGCGTCGTCATTGCCGACATGTACTTTAAACAGGGTCAGGTCCTGGATGATGCCCAGCGCTACGACCTAAGTATCCCACCTTATCTGGAAGCCCTCCGCTGGCAGCCCCGTCAGGATTTTTACTACATCTTCCTGGCCCGGGCCTACATGGAACTGGGCCGACGAGCTCCGGAAGTCGCGAGCAGCCCGGCCGACGGGCCCCGGCGCCTTGAAGACCTGCCGGTGGGACCTGCCGGCCTGAACCGGGAGCAGCTTTTCCGGGCGGCCCTCTTTGCGCTGGAGGAGGCATACCGGATAAACCCCCTAAACACCGACAATTCGGCGAACCTGGGCCGACTCCACCGGGTGTGGGCCGAGTTGACGTCCGACCCGGCCACGAAGCAGGCCCGGTTTGACCGGTCCGAAGCCCGCTACCGGGAGGCGACGTCCCTGAGCCCGAATACCGCCCACCTTTACGTTGAATGGGCGACCGTCCGGCAACTGCGGGGAAACCCGGATGGGGCCGAGGAGCTTGCCCAAAAGGCCCTGGCCCTCGACCCGAAATACGCCCCGACCTACGTCCTGCTCGGGGATATCAGCCTGGCCCGGTCGGACCTCGACCGGGCCGCATCAATGTACCTCCGGGCGGTGGAGCTGGACGGGACTCTTGTGAGCGCCTACAATTCCCTCGGGTATGTTTATTCCCGGCAGGGAAAGCGGGAAGAGGCGGTCGCGGCGTTCCGGCGGGCCGCGGCCCTCGCCCCCCGGGACCCGGCTGTCCGGCGGAATCTCGCCCTGGCTTACCATGATGCCGGAATGAATCAGCAGGCGATCCAGGAGTTGCAGATTGCCATCAATCTGACCCCCGCTGACCAGCAGGCCCCCCTCCGCCAGCTTCTTCAGGAGTGGATGAGGTCGTAAGCCGGTGACGGTTTACTTTTTAATTTTCCTGGTCGCCCTCATACTGGCGCTGACGATGACCCCGGCCGCAGGCCGGCTGGCCGTCCGGACCGGTATGGTCGACCGGCCCGCGGTCCGCAAGCTCCATCAGCACCCGGTCCCGCTCCTGGGGGGCCTGGCAATCTACCTGGCCCTGGTCGCGGCTGTAGCCCTTTTCAGCGACCGGACCTACCTGGCCCAGCTCGCCGGAATATTCATCGGCGCAACCCTTGTGAGCTTCTTCGGCCTCTGGGACGACCGGAGCGGCCTTCCGCCCCTGGTCAAGCTGGCGGCCCAGCTGGCGGCGACGGGCATCCTGCTGTTGTTCGGCGTCCAGGTCCAGCTCTTTGAGTGGGCACCGCTGAACTATGCCCTTACGGTGCTGTGGGTGGTCGGAATAACGAATGCCCTCAACCTGCTCGATAACATGGACGGCCTCTCGGCCGGGGTGGCAACGGTGGCCTCGGCCTTCTTCCTGATTCAGGCCGCCCTGAGCGGCCAGTACCTGGTTGGCGCCCTGGCCGCCGCCCTGACAGGGGCCTGCCTGGGCTTTCTGGTTTACAACTTCAACCCGGCCCGAATCTTTATGGGCGACAGCGGCAGCCTCTTCCTGGGGTTTCTCCTGGCCGTGGTCGGCCTCAAGCTCCGGTTTGATAACGTGACGACGGTGACATGGATGGTTCCGGTCATCGTCCTCGGAATACCGATTTTTGATACGACCCTGGTGACCCTCTCGCGGCTCCGGCGGGGCCTCAACCCGCTAACAACCCCTGGAAAGGACCACCTTTCCCACCGGCTGGTCAAACTCGGCCTGACCCACCGGGAAGCCGTCCTGACCATCTACGTGGCGGGGGCCGCCCTGGGGATCATTGCGACCCTCCTCACCCGGGCGAGCCCCCTGGAGGCCTACACGGTGCTGGCGGTCCTGGTCGCCGTGGGGCTTGCCGCCCTGGTTAAACTCGAGGCCATCTACTGCCGCCTGGCCGAATCCGAACGGGCCCAGTAAAGAGGGCCGGCCCGGAGGGGACCCTGGTTCAGAAACCCCTTTGCTGGGCCGCTGGGCCAT
>JAUQQI010000007.1 GCA_030549955.1 Chloroflexota bacterium | reverse complement strand
GTAGTCCGGGTAAGTTTCCGGCGGCCGGTAGCGGGCGGTGACCACCACGTCGGCTCCGGCGTCGGCCAGGGCCAGGGCGATTCCCCGCCCGATGCCGTTATAACGGGCGGCGCCGGTGACAATCGCAACTTTGCCTTCGAGGTTTATCGTGTAGGGCATAACCGTGCGGCCTCCTCCGGGTAAGTCTTTTAAGTTCCGGTTAGCCTTCCGAAGGGACGGTCAGGGCGGCCCGCCGGACCTCTTTCTCCAGCAGGCCCCAGATGTGGTCGACATATCGGCCGAATTCGCCCGTTCGCTTGACCTGGAGCGGACGCGGCCTCGGGATGTCGATGGGAATATCCTCAACAATCCGGCCCGGCCGGGAGGCCATAACCAGGACCCGGTCGGCGAGGTAGCACGCCTCGTCGATCTGGTGGGTCACAAAGATGACCGTTTTCCGGGCGTCGGACCAGATTCGGAGAAGCTCCATCTGCATGAGCTCCCGGGTCTGGGCATCGAGGGCGGCAAAGGGCTCGTCCATAAGGAGGATCTCCGGGTCGACGGCCAGCGCCCGGGCGAGGTTCACCCGCTGACGCATCCCGCCCGAGACCTCATGCGGGTAGTAGCTGCCAAAACCCCCGAGCCCGACCCGCTCAAGGAGCCCCAGGCACAGCGCATCCGCCTGCCGCCGGCCCACCCCCCGAACCTCGAGGCCGAACCGGACGTTCTGCAAAACGGTCCGCCAGGGGAACAGGGAATCCTGCTGGAACACCATCGCCCGGTCCGGCCCAGGGCCGGAAACCACCCGGCCGTTCACCCTGACTGCGCCCGACGAAGCCGCAACGAGCCCGGCGATGATGCGCAGAAGGGTCGTTTTGCCGCATCCGCTCGGGCCAACCAGGGCCACAAATTCACCCCGGCCGACCGTGAAGCTTATCTGGCCGAGAACTTCGGTACTCTTGCCGTCTTTGACGAACTGTTTCGTAACCTGTTCGACGGAAAGGATCGGGTCAGTCATGGCTGTGGGCACGCCAGGGGGCAAGCTTTCGCTCGAGGGTGCTTAGCAGGCTCACCATCAGGGCCCCGAACCCGGCCAGGATTATCACCGCCATGAAAAGGGCGGCAGTGTCAAACACCTGCGACGATGAGAGAATGAGCAGGCCGAGGCCGCTGCGGGCGCCGAAGAACTCGGCGACCACAACCCCGACCAGGGCCCGGCCAACCGCCAGTCGCAGTCCGGCGATGATAAAGGGTAGCGAGGCCGGCACCAGCACCATCCGAAACGTCTGGAAGCCGGTCGCCTGGAAGGACCGCGCGACCTCGAGCCAGTGCCGGTCGCAGGCCCGGATTCCCGCCTCAGTGTTAATGATAATCGGGAAGACGGCCAGCAGGGCCGCGACCGCAATCTTCGACTCCCAGCCGATGCCGAACCAGATTATGAAGATCGGGGCGACGGCCACCGTCGGGGTTGCGTAGAGGGCCGAGACCCAGACGGTCAGGAAGTCGTGGACGGCGTCGCTCACGGCCATCAGGGCACCGACGGTGATCCCAACGACGGCAGCGATGGCAAACCCGAGGGCAAACTCCGCAAGGCTCGTATAAATGTCCCGCCAGAGGGTTCCGGAGGCGGCGAGGGCCGCCGTTCTCTCAGCTACCCGCGACAGGGGAACGATAATCAGCGGGTTTGTAAAGACCGTCCGGGTGCTGACCTCCCAGATGCCAGCCACGGCCAGGACCGAGAGCAGAACCCGCCAGCCCCGCCCCCGGGGCAGGATCCCCGGCAGCCGGGCCCGACCCGGCCTCCGACCTCGGGCTTTAACGGCGGTTTCAGCCATCGGTTCAGCCGGTCGAATCAGCGTTTTACGCCCCGTCGGCGCAGGGCCTCATCCAGGTAGGACGTGTCCAGGTACCGCCTCGGGTCGGCCTCGGACGCCTGGATGGTGCCGTCCTCGACCATGAACTCGAGGACCTTCTGCAGACTGGTCTCGGTGACCCCCATGTTCCGGTAAAAGAGGGGTGGGTCGACGGCCACGGTTCCCTCGTACGTCTGCCGGGCCTCGTCAACCGAGACGTTAAGCCGCTTCGCCAGAATCTGGACGGCCCGGTCCCGGTTTGACAGGGTGAGCAGCCAGTCGGTGGCCTCGGTCAGAGCCGCCAGCACCCGGACCAGGGCCTCTGAGTTTGCCTGCGCCCAGGACCGGTTCGTTCCCAGGGTCAGGAATGCAAAGTCCGGCAGCACCTCTGTCGACGCCCCGAGGCGGGTGAAGCCCTTCTGGGTGAGGGGCAGGTCCAGGGGCGGGGTCAGCATCGTCGCGTCGATGGACCCGGCCTGGATTGCTGTGACCCGTTCCGGGGTGCCGCCGGCCACAACCATCTGGTAGTCGCCTTCGGCAAGGCCCCGGGCCCGGAGCAGGACCCGCAGGAGGGGCGTCTCCCCGGCCCGCAGGGCGGAAACCCCGACAACTTTGCCCTTCAGGTCAGCATAGCTTTTTATTTGCGGTCGGGCGACCAGCACGTAGTAGGCCCGGTTGAACCCGGCCACGATGACGACCCCGCCCCCGCCCTTGGCCGCCCCGGAAATCACCGCGTCGGCCGTCGCCGTCGCGACCGGAACCGAGCCGCTCGAGAGAAGCTGAACGCTGCTGGCCGAGGCCCGGGTGACAACCCGGTCGAATTCGACCCCGAACTTTGTAAAGAAGCCCTCCTCCTCGGCAATGTAGACGGGCCAGTGGTTGAGATTGTCCGTCACAACGCCGAAGGTAACCTTGACCGGCGTCACCGCGGTTGGGCCGGCCTGGGGAGCACACGCCCCAAGGAACAGCCCGGCACCCCCTGCCAGTCCCATTCCGATGAAGGCTCGCCTCGAAATCCTACCCGCCAACGTAAAGGCCTCCTTTCCTCCCTCCGGATCCAGTGACGGCCCCCGGTGGGGCCTCGTCCCCCGGGCTTTTGGCTGATTATAGTGACCCGCCTTAGCGGCTGTCAAAGCCGCTCGCTTTCCCCCAGCGGGCAGCCCAGCACCTCGCCGTAAACCCGCAGGACATCGTTTACGAGCCGGTCCAAAGTGAACTCGGCTTCAACCCGCCGCCGCCCCGCTGCTCCCATGGCCTGTCGCCGGTCGGGGTCAGCCAGCAGTTCGGTCACGGCCGCCGCCAGGGCCTCCGGGTCCCGCGGGGGGACGACCAGGCCAGTCTCGCCATGCCGGTTCACGTAGGAGGTTCCGGTTCCAAGCTCGGTGGAAACCACCGGCAGGCCGGCGGCCATGGCTTCGAGGAGGGAGATCCCGAAGGCTTCGGACCGCTCCGAGGCCGGCAGGACATAGACATCAGCCGCCCGGTAAATGGCGGGAAGCTCCTCATCGGCGACGTCGCCCACGAAACTTACCCTGGCCTCAAGCCCATGTTTGGCCACGAGCCGCCGCAGCCGGGGTCCCTCCGGGCCGGACCCGACCAGGCCAAGCCGGACACCGGGGATGAGGCTCACCGCCTTGACGAGATAATCGAGGCCTTTGTAGTAGCGAAATCGGCCGACGAACAGGACCAGGGGCGTCCCGAGCTTCGCCCGCCAGGCCTCCACCTGGCCCGGACCGACCCAATCGAACCGTTCAAGGTCAATGCCGAGGGGAACAAGCCGGCACTTCGGGGCTACCTGCCGGAGAAAGGGCGACGAGGGCAGGTA
>JAUQQI010000038.1 GCA_030549955.1 Chloroflexota bacterium | reverse complement strand
CGTTCGGCGGCTTGCGCTCGACCTCGATGCGGGAAACCGCCGCATCCGCCAGCCGCTCACTCAGCAGGTTGCGGATGAGCATATCCTCCCGGACCTGGGCAGCATAGTCGCTGTCCCGGCTGGCAAACCAGCGCGTCTGCCAGTCCTTGTTTATGCCCAGCCGAAAGCCGGTCGGGTGAACCTTCTGGCCCAATTACTCCTCCTTCGACTCAAGAACCACCGTAATATGGCTTGTCCGCTTAAGAATCGGCTTAACCCGGCCCCTCGGCCCGGCCCGCCACCGCTTGAGCCGGGGCCCGTCGTCGGCGACCGCTTTGACAACCCGAAGCTCATCAGCCGCAATCTGGAAGTTATTTTCCGCATTCGCCATGGCCGACTTGAGCACCTTGGCCGCCAGCCGAGCCGCCTTATGGGGCAGAAATTCCAGGGTAGCCAGGGCCCGCTCAGCCGGCTGCCCGACGATAAGCCGGAGGACCCGCCGGGCCTTGGTCGGCGAGATTCGCAGGTATCGGGCGGTTGCGCTCACTCGCATCGGCCCTTACCTCCGCCTGACCTGAGTCGTCCGCTCGGACTTCGCCTCATGGCCCCGGAACGTCCGCGTGGGCGCGAACTCGCCCAGCCGGTGGCCAACCATCGCCTCGGTTATATAAATCGGCACGTGCCGGCGGCCGTCGTGCACGGCGATGGTGTGGCCAACCATGAGCGGGATAATGACCGAATCCCGCGACCAGGTCTTGATAACTGCCTTCTGCCCGGTCTGATTCATTCTGAGGATTTTCTTAATCAGCTTCGGGTCGACGTACGGACCTTTTTTCGTTGACCTGGACATGGCCGCTAACCCTTCTTCTCACGCCGGCGGATTATATACTTATCCGTCCGCTCCCGGCGACGGGTCTTAACGGCCCGGGCCGGCTTGCCCCACGGGGTCTTCGGCCCCGGCAGACCGATCGGCGACCGCCCCTCGCCCCCGCCGTGGGGGTGGTCCCGCGGCGTCATCGCCGAGCCCCGAACCGCCGGCCGCCAGCCGAGCCAGCGGCGCCGGCCGGCCTTCCCCAGGTTAATAAGCTCGTGCTCCGGGTTGCTCACCTGGCCGATGGTGGCCATACACTCAAGGCGGACCCGCCGGACCTCGCCGGAGGCCAGCCGGAGGGTGGCGTAGTCCCCCTCTTTAGCCAGAAGCTGGGCCGAGGTCCCGGCCGCCCGGGCAATCTGCCCGCCCCGGCCGGGAATCAGCTCGATGTTATGGACCACGGTCCCGACCGGGATGTTCCGCAGGGGCAGGGCATTGCCGACCCTGATCTCGCCACCGGGGCGGGACGTCACCAGATCCCCGAGCTGGCGGCCCCGCGGGGCAATGATATAGCGCTTCTCGCCGTCGGCGTAGTGAAGCAGGGCGATCCGGGCCGAGCGGTTCGGGTCATATTCAACCGCCGCGACCCTGGCCGGGACACCCCACTTATCCCGCTTGAAATCAATGACCCGGTAAAGCCGCTTGTGGCCGCCGCCCCGGTGCCGGACCGTTATCCGGCCCTGGTGGTTGCGGCCGGCATGCTTTTTGAGCGGCTCAACCAGCGACTTTTCCGGCTCGGTTTTTGTTATCTCCGAAAAATCGTAGCCGGTCATCCCCCGGCGTCCGGGGGAAGTCGGCTTGTAGGCTTTGATGCCCATTGGTCTCTCCTCAGACCCCCTCGAACAGGTCGATGCGGTAGCCCGGCTTGAGGGTTACCACCGCCTTTTTCCAGGGCGAGGTCCGGCCCCGGCTCCGACCGACCCGCCGGAACTTGCCTTTCACCCACATCGTATTTACCGCCGCAACCTCGACGTTAAAAGCCCGCTCGACCGCCTCCTTAATCTGCAACTTGTTCGCGTCCGGGTGGACCTCAAAAACGTACTTGCCCTCGCCGGCCAGGGCGGTGCTCTTTTCGGTTATGATGGGTCGGCGCAGGACCTCCAGCAGGGGCACCTCAGCCATGGCTAATCCTCCTCCCGGTCGGCCAGCCTGGCTTCGAGGCGCCGCACCGCCGCCACCGGCATCAGCAGGAAACGGCGGGCGAGCACGTCGTAGGCGTTAAGGTTGTCGGCCTGGGCGGTCCAAACGTCAGGCAGGTTCCGGGCGGCCAGAATCACCGCCCGGTCCGGTTCGGGCAGAACGACCGTAACCGAACGGTCGAGGCCGAGGCTCCGGAGGACCCGAGCAAACGCCCCGGTTTTGCCCTCCGGCAGGGCCAGGTCCTCGACGACGACCAGCTCGCCATCCCTAATTTTAGCAGACAGGGCCGACTTGAGTGCAAGGCGGCGCATCTTCTTCGGCATCTCCTGCCGGTAGTCCCTGGGGTGCGGCCCGTGGACAATGCCCCCGTGCCGCCAGTGGGGCGCCCGGATCGAGCCCTGCCGGGCCCGACCGGTCCCCTTCTGGACCCACGGCTTGCGGCCGCCGCCGCTGACCTCGCCCCGGGTTTTCGTGTCGTGGGTCCCCTGCCGGCGGTTCGCAAGATACATGACGACCGCCTGGTGCATCAGGGCCACGTTCACCGGGACGCCAAAAACGTCGTCCCGGAGAGTTATCTCGCCGACGACTTCGCCTTCGAGGTTTCGAACCGGTAGCTGCATCGGCTAACCCCTCCGCCGCGCCTTGACCGCATGCCGGACCATCACCAGGCCCTTCGTCGGGCCTGGGACGGCGCCCTTGATAAAGAGCAGGTTCCTTTCCGGGTCAACCCGGACGACCTCCAGGTTCTGGACCGTAACCCGCGCCTGGCCCATGTGGCCGGCCATTCGCAGACCCTTAATGACCCGGCCAGGGTCGGTGGTTGCCCCAATGGAACCGGGCGCCCGCCACCGGTCCGACTGGCCGTGGGTTTTCGGCCCGCCGGCAAACCCGTGCCGCTTGACGACTCCGGCGAAGCCCCGCCCCTTCGACGTCCCGGTCACGTCGACCAGGTCGCCCGGCTTGAAAATTGTCACGTCAACCTTCTGACCAACCGTCACCTGCTCAGCCCCGTCGAGAATCCTAAACTCCCGCAGGTGCCGCAGGTTCCCCAGCCCCTTCAGGTGGCCCCGCATGGGCTTGTTCACCCGCTTTTTCGTATCAAACCCGAGCTGAACGGCCGCATAGCCGTCCCGCTCCGGGGTCCGGACCTGCACTACCCAGCAGGGACCGGCCTGGATGACGGTTACGGGCACCGCGGTTCCGTCCTCCCGGAAAATCCGAGTCATTCCCAGTTTGTAGCCGAGCAATCCCTCGATCATAACCGACCTGCCCCTCAGGTAAGCTTGAGCTCGATCTCGACGCCGGCCGGCAGGTTCAGCTTCATCAGGGCATCGACCGTTTTCGGCGTCGGGTCTAGGATGTCGATGAGCCGCTTGTGGGTGCGGATCTCGAACTGCTCCCGGGAGTCCTTATCGATGTGGGGCGAGCGGATAACGGTGATCCGCTCGATCTTGGTCGGCAGCGGAATCGGGCCGGCCACGGTCGCCCCGGTCTTCTCGGCCGTTTCGACGATCTGCGCGGCTGACTGGTCCACAAGCTTGTGGTCGAAGGCTTTCAGCCGGATCCGAATTCGCTGCCGTGCCATCTCCGTTCACCCTTATTCGATGATTTTGGTTACGACCCCGGCCCCCACCGTCCGGCCACCCTCCCGGATCGCAAACCTGAGCCCCTCCTCCA
>JAUQQI010000105.1 GCA_030549955.1 Chloroflexota bacterium | reverse complement strand
CGTAAGTTTCATGGGGGTTAGCGGCATGTGTATCACTTGCGGTTGTGGCGAGCCGGAAGCAAACCGCGGCAACCCCAAGCATATCACCCTGCGCCAGTTCCGGGAAGCGGCCGACGCGGCTGAGGTTGACATGGAGCAGCTCCTGAAGAACATTGTCGACGGCTTCCGCCGCTTCGCCGGGGTTCGCAACGTTCCCGAGTACCGGCAGTAGGGGGTTTTCCGGCGCCGGCCCTATGTCCGCCTGGTACTACCGGTCCCTTCTTGGCCGCTGGTCGGTCAGAGATATCCTGCAGGGCCAGCTCCTCGGCCACCTGAGTCATCCCCTCTTTATCCATCTCCCGGCCTCCTGCCGGCCGCCTTTCCCCTGGACCTTGCAAGTCAGGTCTGGCCGAATGAGGGTTTGAGCCGGGCGGCCGGTTTGAATATCGGTCTCGGCCTGGCCGGGGCCGGCCGTCCCGTCCTGACCGGCCTCGTGGATTACCTGGGAATGGTCGGGGGCCCGAAGAAAAAGCAACTTGCAACCCGCCATCTCGTTGCCCAGCTCATGGCCCTGAGCGCGTTCGGATTGAGCTTTGGCTGGCGGGCCCGCCGGCGCAACGTATCCCGAACGCCCTTGCCGGCCCTCATCCTGAGTAGGGTCGGCCTGCTCGCCCTCAATGTAGGCAACTATTTCGGGGGCCAGCTCGTCTACCGTCACGGGATGCGGGTCAGCACCGGCCTTTAGGCCCGGCGGGCCGGCCCTATTCGAAGATGGCCAGGGGCAGGTAGGCAGTCACGATCCAGTTCGGCTTGTCGACCACCTCACTCACCTTCAGGTCGACGACGATGCTGGCGAGCACGTACGCCTCTTCGGGCGTCAGGCCGTAAGCCGAGCTCATGTGGTCAATCATATGCCGGAGGGCCTTCCGGGCCGCCTCCATCAGGTCGGGGCTGATGCCGGTGGTGGCGTAATAGCCCTTGGCATCGTACTTTGAGGTCAGGGGACCCGGCGTCTGAAACTGGGGCTCCGGTATAGACCGACCCTTATGCAGCCGGAAGCGGAGGGCCCCGTACATCGGGCACTCGATGCCCGTGACGCAGACTTCCCCGTCCCCCTGGGCAGCATGGCAGTCGCCGGCTGAGAAGAGGGCACCCTCAACTTGAACCGGCAAAAAGAGCCGGGTCCCTACCGTCAGGTGGCGGATATCCATATTGCCCCCGAACTTTCCCGGCGGCATTACCGGGTGAGGGCCGGGTTCGGCCGGGGCAACCCCCATCGTTCCGCAGAAGGGGTCAAGGGGTACCCGGATTCCGGCCTTGAACCAGGCGTAGGTGCCGGGCGAGAGGTCCCAGATGTGCAGGTAGGGCTGGTTAAACTCTCCTTCCAGGAGGCCGAAGCCGGGTATGATCGCGGTCCAGCCCCAGCCCCGGGGGTGGAGGTCGAGGATCTCAACTTCGAGGGTGTCGCCTGGGGCCGCTCCTTTGACAAAGACCGGTCCCGCCAGGGGGTAAATCCGGTTCCAATCGAGCCTGGTCAGGTCTTCGGCGGTTGAGTTTGGGCTGATCTGGTTGTCGCTGACATCCCGGAAGGAGAAGACAACCGTATCGCCGGGTTCGATTTCGAGGCCGGGACTCAGGCTCCGGTCCCACTGGTAATGGATGACGTTCTCCGGGAAGAAGTGAGTCCTGGTCATCCGGCACCTCCTCCAAAATAAAAAGTAGCCGCTTCGCTCAGCCGGTGGACCGCTTCCCTCGGCTTAACAATCGCCTTGGGCTTTAAGGAGCCTGAGTCTTTTCCTCGAGCCCGAGGAACTCTTTCATAATGCCGTAAAGGTATTTGCGGTGCTCGGGGTCGATGACATTAAGGCCGTAGTGGTTGATGACCTGAACCTGAACCGCAAGCCACTCCTGCCAGCAGTCGAGGCAAACGTTGTTTTTGATGAGCTCCCCGAGCTGCCCCGGCAGGGGACTCTCGCTAAGCCCACTGGCCGCCTGACCGCACCGGGAACAGGTAACCGTTGACAAGTTAACCTCCCAGCAGGAAATCGCACCGACCCCCGGAGCCCGCGACCGGACTCGAACCGGTGACCTCACCCTTACCAAGGGTGTGCTCTACCCACTGAGCTACGCGGGCAAACCCACGTTGAATTTTAGCACAACCCGGACAGAGGGCGGGGCCGGCCTCAAGTCGGCCCCGCCCCCCATCGACCTGGGTTTTAAGCCGCGGCCCCGGCCCCGACCAGACTGCGGGCCGCTTCGTAGATCCTCTGGGTGCTCGGAATGACGGCGCTTTCGAGGGGCACGTCGGGCACGGCAAGCCGCCGGATTGGGGCCTTGAGGGACCCGAGGGCGCCGGCCTGAACCCGGAAGGCGACCTCGCCCGTCATCCCGTAACTCATGTAGTCTTCGTCGACGATAAGGACCCGGCCGGTCTTGCGGGCCGATTCGACCAGGGTTGCCTCGTCCAGGGGGACCAGGGTTCGCAGGTCGATGACCTCGGCCGAGATCCCCTCCCGGGCGAGCATTTCGGCCGCCTTAAGGCTACGGGGAACCATCAGGCCGGCGGCGATAATGGTGAGGTCGCGGCCCTCCCGCCGGACGGCTGCCCGGCCGAACTCGACGGTGTATGGCTCCTCCGGAACCTCCTCTTCCTCGCCCTCGAAGGGCAGGAAGGGCAGGCCCGTCAGCAGCTTGTGGCCGAAGATGATAACCGGGTTCTGGTCCCGCAGGGCGCTAATTGTTAAGCCCTTGGCGTCGTAGGCTGTCGACGGCACGACAATCTTAAAGCCCGGCAGGTGGGCGAACATGCCGTAGAGGACCTGAGAATGCTGGGCGGCGTCACCGTAGCCGCCCCCGATCGCGGTGATGACCGTCACCGGCATCGGGAACTGCCCGCCGGACATGTAGTGGTTTTTGGCCATGTGGTTAAACATCTGGTCGAACCCGGCCCCGCAGAAGTCGACGAACATCAGCGAGACGACCGGGTGCATTCCGACCGAGGCCGCCCCGACGGCCATGCCCATGAAGGTCTGCTCGGTGATCGGCGTATCGACGATGCGGTCCCGGCCGTATTTGTTAAAGAGGCCCATGGTGAAGCCGAAAACGGCCCCCCAGTAGGTCACGTCCTCGCCGAGGACGACGATGCGGTCGTTCCGGGCCATCTCCTGGTCGATGGCCTCGGCGATGGCAAAGGCAATCCCCTTTAGCTTTCTCATCGGAACACCCCCACAAGAGCTTCCTGCGGCTCGGGCAACGGGCTCGTCTCCGCAAACCGGACCGCCTCTTCGGCCTCCCGGTGGGCCTCATCCCGCAGCCGGTTCAATGTCGCGTCGTCGGCCCAGCCGAGTTTTTTGAGCCGTTCACCAAGGCGCGGAATCGGGTCAAGGGCCCGCCAGCGCTCGACCTCCTCCCGGGTCCGGTACTCTTCGGCGTCGCCCTCAAAGTGACCCCGGTAGCGGTAGCAGACGGCCTCGATCAGGGCCGGACCCATTCCGTTACGGGCTCGCTCGATAACCTGTCTGGCGACCCGGTAAACATCGATAAAATCCATGCCGTCAACCAGGAACGACGGGACATTAAAGCTCAACGCCCGCTGGAAATGGTGGACTGTCGAAACGGCCGCCCACTTCGGGGTCGAGTCGGCGAAAAAGTTGTCCTCGATGACCACCACCAGGGGCAGGTTAAAGAGGCCGGCCATGTTCAGGGTCTCGGCGAAGGTCCCGTGGTTG
>JAUQQI010000308.1 GCA_030549955.1 Chloroflexota bacterium | reverse complement strand
CGCATGAAACCGACCGCCTTTTTTATTAACACAAGTCGGGGAAAGGTCGTCGACCAGCCGGCCCTCATCCGGGCCCTGGAAGAAGGGTGGGTCGCAGGGGCAGGCCTTGACGTTTTCGAAGACGAACCCCTTCCGCCCGACTCGCCTTTAACCCGCCTGGAAAACGTAATTCTTACGCCCCACTCCGCCTATTACTCCGACCGGAGCGAACGGAATCTCAAGCTCCGGGTCGGCCGGGCCGCGGCCGACATCCTCCGGGGCTTGGAGCCCGAGCACGTCGCAAATCCCGACGTCCTCAGAAAGCTCAGCCTTAAACCCCGGGAGGCGTGAACACCAGCCCCCTGACCGGCGCCGCCCTCTTGATGGCCGGCTGGGTTCTGAGCCGCCTGCTCGGCGTCGTGCGGGAAGCGGTTATTGCCGGTCAGTTCGGCATCGGCCCGGACGTCGCTGCCTACCAGGCGGCCTTCCGGCTCCCAGACCTAATCTTCAACCTGCTCGCCGCCGGGGCCTTTGGTAGTGCCTTCATCCCCGTGTTTTATAAGCGCCTGGCCCGAGGGGAGGAGGCCGAAAGCTACCGGCTCGCCGGCACCTTCCTTGTTCTCTTCGGCCTGGCCGCCCTGGTACTTGTCCTCGCCGGCTGGGTTGCGGCCCCGGCCGTGGTGGCCATCCTGGTGCCCGGGTTCGACCCGGCCGCCCGGGCCAGGGTTATCGAGCTCACCCGGCTGATGCTACTACAGCCGTTCTTCTTCAGTTTGAGCCTGGTTCTGACCACCGTTCACCAGGCCCATCGGGCGTTTCTTCTCCCGGCCGTCGCCCCGGTTCTCTATAACCTGGCGATCATTGCGTCCGCCCTGCTTCTGGCGCCCCGACTGGGGGTCGACGGCCTCGCCGTCGGGGTCGTGGCCGGAAGCGCCCTCCACATGGGCATCCAGCTTCCGCGCGCCTTCGCCTACGGCCCCGGCCTCAAGCCAAACTTTGATTTCGTGCGGTCGGACGTCGGGGAGGTATTGCTTCTGCTCCTGCCCCGGGCCGCGGGCCTGACCGTCTATCAGCTTAACTTCTGGGTCCTGACCGCCCTGGCTTCCCTCATCTCCCCCGGCGCGGTCGCGGCCCTCGGCTACGCCTGGACGCTCCTCATGGTCCCGTTCGGGGTCATCGGTCTCCCCTTCGGAACCGCCTATTTCCCCGAGCTCTCTCGCCTCTGGGCCGCCGGCGACCGGGACGCCCTGCGCCGGACGGTGGCTGAGGGCCTCGGCCTGAGCCTCTACCTGGCGATTCCGGCCTCGGTCGGCCTTATCGTTCTGGCTGAGCCCCTTGTGCGGGTGCTGCTTCAGCGGGGCAACTTCGACGAGGCGGCCGTGGTCGCAACGACCTGGGCCCTCTGGTTTTTTGCCCTGGGTCTTTGGGCCGAGGTTGGCTCGGAAATCCTGGTGCGCACCTTTTACGCGGTGGGGGATACGCTCACCCCCGTTGGGGTGGGCGTCGGCGGTCTGCTGGTAACGTTCGGGACCGGCTTTGCCCTCTTCCGGACCCTCGGCCACGGTGGGCTGGCCGCCGGCCTCTCGGTCTCGGAAATCTGCCAGTTTGCGGCCCTGTATGCACTGCTCAATGGCCGGCTTCAAGGCCTCCGGGCAGGTCTCGCCCGGGATATCCTCCGGAGCATCCTCGCCGCCGAGCTCATGGTCGTCGGGGCCGCCTTTGCCCTGGCCTTTATCCCAACCGGCCTCATCGGCCGCCTCGGAACCGCCCTGATTGCGTCGGTCACCATTTACCTGGCCGTGACAGCTCTGCTCGGTAGCCGGCTTGCCCGTGATACCCTCGGCATCCTTCGGAACCTGGGCCGGTCCGCCCCCCCTCAGTGACCGGACCGGCCGGCCATTGCCGCAAGAATCCGCCTGAGCCGCTCTTCCAGAGAGAGGCCATCGGATGGGGGCACCGCCCGGATAGCGGTCAGCGCCTCGGCCGTCGAGTACCCGATGGCCGTGATGGCCGCCAGAAGCTCGGCGTCCTCGGGCGCCCCTGAGACCGGCTGCGCCTCCGGTAGCCTGCCCCGCAGCTCAAAGATAAGCCGTTCGGCGGTCTTCTTTCCGATACCGGGAACCGCCCCCAGCAGGCTCGCATCGCCCGAGCCAATGGCCTGCCAGAACCGGTCGGGTCCGAGCCGACCGATGATGCTGAGGGCGGCCTTTGGGCCGACCCGACTCACCTCCAGCAGGACTTCAAAGAGGTCCCGGTCGGCGGCGGCCGGAAAGCCATAGAGGGTGATGCTATCCTCCCGAAGCTGCAGGGAAGTAAAGACCGTCGCGACCTGGCCCGGCCGGCCGAACCGGTCGCCCGAGCCCGGCGGAATCACCAGCCGCAGGGTCACCGGACCAACTTCGAGGCTCAGTTCGTCGGCGCCGAGCCGGACGACCCGTCCCGTCAAGGAGTCGATCATGGGACCGCTCCCAGGCCGGCTTCAGCCCGCAGGCCGTCGCAGAGGGCGATGGCCAGGGCATCGGCCACGTCGTCGGGATGGGGCACTTCGGGCAAGCCGAGGATAAGGGCAACCATATGCCCCACCTGGTCCTTCCGGCCGCGGCCGTAAGTTGTCACCGACTTTTTGACTTCCAGGGGCGTGTATTCGACGACAGGGACTCCCCCCAGGGCAGCCGCCAGCAGGACCACGCCCCGGGCCTGGCCGACGGCCATGGCGGTCCTGGCGTTCCGGGCAAAAAAGAGCTCCTCGACGGCCACCCGATCGGGCCGCCACCGTTCCAGGATGGCCGAAATCTCCCGGTAAATCGTCTGCAAGCGGTCAGCAGTCGGGGCCGTATGGGCCGTCCTAATCAGGCCATAATCAAGGGCGACAAAGCGGCCCCCGACCTTCTCAACAACCCCGTAGCCGCAGGCTGCCGTGCCAGGGTCAACCCCGAGGACGCGCACCACTCACCGGGCTTGCGACCGCTCCCCGGCTTCGAGGGCGGCGACCAGGTCCGGCGGGAACTCCGCGTTGGTGTAGACCCGCTGGACGTCATCGAGGTCCTCGAGCCGTTCCAGCAGACGGACCGCCTGCTCCGCATCCTTCCGGTCGAGGGGGATGGTGGTCTTCGGGGTATAAGCGAGCTCTGCCTGAAGGACCTTGAAACCGTGGCCTTCAAGCTCCCGCCGGACCCGCTCGAGGTCCTCGGGCCGGGTGTAAATCTCAACCTCGGAGTCCTCGACCCGGAAGTCCTCGGCGCCGGCGTCAATAGCCACCAGGGCGATGTCGTCCGGGCTGGCCCCATCCCCCGCGGCCGTGATGACGCCCTTGTAATCGAACTGCCAGATGACCGACCCCGCCTCCCCAAGGGAGCCGCCGCCCTTGGTGAACGTGGACCGGACCTCAGACGCGGTTCGGTTACGGTTATCGGTCAGGGCCTGAACCAGGATCGCAATCCCGCCGGGACCGTAGCCTTCGTAAATAACCTCTTCAAGGGCGGCCTCGCCCGACTCCCCGCCGCTGGCCCGCCGGACCGCCCGCTCAATATTTTCCAGGGGCATGTTGTGCTCGCGGGCCCGGGCAATGGCCAGCCGCAGCCGGAAGTTCGTCTCGGGGTCCGGACCGCCCTCCCGAACGGCCACCATGATCTCCCGGGCCAGCTTGGTAAAAAGCTGGCCCCGTCGGGCGTCGGCAACACTCTTCTGCCGCTTGATCTGGGCCCACTTGGAATGTCCTGCCATCGTCACTACCCCCGTGCC
>JAUQQI010000140.1 GCA_030549955.1 Chloroflexota bacterium | reverse complement strand
TTTCCAGAGTATTCTGAACGTGCTGGAATTCGGCCTTGGGATTCAGGCCGCCGTTTCGGCCCCCCGGGTCCACTGCGAGGGACCGGAAACCCACATCGACAGCCGGATTCCGGCTGAGACGAGGGATCTCCTGGCCGCGATGGGCCACCGGCTCGTGGTCCTTGAGCAGACGGTCGCGGCCTCGGACTTTGGCCGGCCGGTGGGCATCGTTATCGACCCGACCGACGGATGCCTGCACGGCGGGGTCCATGTTTACCAGCCGGCAACGGCGGTCGGATTCTGAAGCCAGGAAACTTGTGGAAAATTTTCACAAAGTCCCCCAAAAACCCTTGACAAGCCGGGTCGCGTTTGTTATATTTTTCACGGACGGTCCGGAAGGGACCGGGAGAGCGGAGCGAAAGACAACCGAATAGCGAAAATCCCCGGAATCGCAGCACCCCCGCTCGTCACACCGTTCTGCTGCCGCCTGAGCCTTTGCACCTCCTCCTTTCTCCGGCAGGGCCGGGAATGGCCACCCGGCCCTGCTCCTTTTTTAGAAACCCTATCTTGACAGGCGCCGGTGATACTATTGTCAGCGATGACTTCGAGTCAAGCGCGGGTCACGCCGGAAAGGTTCGAGGCGGCCATCGCTGAGCTCAGGCGCCGGGTAGCCTCACCCCGGCTCGGGCTGTACGGATCGGGGTCGCTAGCCTGGCAGGTGAACCGGGAAAGCCTGGTTTTTCTCGGGGCGGGTCGGGCAACTCTGCTTCAGCTGGCCCATCCGGGGGTTGCCCAGGCGATTGCCGACCACTCACGGGTAACTCGGGACCCACTTGGTCGGTTCCGGCGGACGTTCGCGCGGGTTTTTCCGATGGTTTTCGGAAGCCTGGATGAAGCGGTCTCGGCTGCCCGCAATCTCTACCGGGTCCACAGCCGGATTGAGGGCCGGCTTCCCGACGGGACTCCGTACGCGGCGACCGATGTTCAGGCCCTGGTCTGGGTCTGGGCGACCCTGACCGATACGGCCCGGCTAATCTACGACCGGGCGGTCCGTGCTTTGACGCCGGCAGAGCTTGAAGCCTACTACCAGGAGAGCCGAATATCGATGTTGCTTTTCGGGGTTTTCCCCGAGGAGCTCCCGGGCTCCTGGGGCGAGTTTTCGGCTTACTTCACCGCCCAGGCCAACCAGCTCACGGTGCTCCCGGTGGCCCGTCGCTTGGCCCGGGAGCTCTTCTCCCTGTCCCCGGTTATTCGGCCGCTTCTGAGCCGTTACCTGCGATTCAGCGCCGCCCTCCTCCCCGAGCCGATTGCCCGGGGCTTCGGTTATTCCCAGGACCCAAAGTATGCTGACCGGATTTTTCAGCTGGCCCGGCGGTTGCGAGCAGTCCTGCCGCCGCCGGTCCGGTACCTCCCGCCGTATCTTGAGGCGGAGGCCCGGCTCCGGGGTCGGACCCCTGACTTGCTGGTCCGAGGCCTGAAGGTTCTGTGGGTCGGGAACTGAGACCTCAGACCTGGTTCTCGGCAGTTGCACGATGTCCGGTTGTCCCCCTAAACTAAGTTTAGTTGGTTGAAAAACTTCAGCCAGCTGAATCCGGCGGCTGGCAGGTCGCGGCCCCGGTTCTGAAATTGTTGCGGAGGTTCCCCGAAGATGTCTGAAGATTTTGCGATTATTACCCCCACAAATAATGGGCCTTACTGGGTACGTGGCAAGTTTAGAATCGTCCTTCCGAGTGGCCGGGAACTGGAGGTCGACGGGGAGGCCTGGCTTTGCCGCTGCGGGGGGTCGCAGAACAAGCCGTTCTGCGACGGGACCCACAAGAAAATCGGGTTCAAACATACCGAGGATGAAGTAAAGGCCTGAGGGATCGGGCGGCCCGTCGGCGGCTGGATCCCGTCCTGGCAGTTGCCGGCCGGACACCGCGTCCGCTTCGGAAGGACGTCGTGGGCTCAGCACCGGGGAGGGGTCGCTGCGGGTCTGCGGGGGGGGGGTCGGTATCCCAGTCCCTGTGGTAACATACGGTGGAGACCTGAGTCTGCTGGCGGGAGGCGACCCTTTGCTTGAAAAGCTCCACGCCCACATCGATGCCCATTTCGAGGCCCATCTGGACCGGGTCAGGCGGTTTGTCAGGCAGCCGTCCGTCTCGGCCGACGGCACCGGCATGAAGGAGATGGCTGAACTTCTGGCTACGGAAATTGTCCGCCTTGGGGGCCGGGCGGAGGTCTGCCCCACGGCCGGCCACCCGGTAGTTTACGGCGAGTTCGGGGTGGGTGCCCCGAAAACCCTCCTCGTTTACGGCATGTATGATGTTCAGCCGGTCGTCGGGGAAGTGTGGGTCGTGCCGCCCTTCGGGGGCGAAATCATCGACTTCCCGCCCCATGGTCTCTGTTTAGTGAGCCGGGGGGCGACCAATCAGAAAGGGCCGCTAGCCTCCTTCTTTAATGTTCTTGAAACCTGTCGGGCCGTCACCGGCACATTCCCGGTAAACCTGAAGCTGGTTATCGAGGGTGAGGAGGAACTCGGAAGCCCCCACTTACCCGACTTTATCAGGGCGAACAAAGCCCGTCTCACCGCCGACGCCGTTTATTTTCCGGCCTTCTCCCAGGATCTCACCGGCAAGGTGGTCATGTACCTGGGAGTAAAGGGGATTGTCTTTTTCGAGCTGGTTTGTCGGGGCGGGGAGTGGGGCGGCCCAACGACCCGGGCCGTCCACGGCAGTAACGCCGTCTGGTTCCACTCCCCGACCTGGCGGCTAATTCACGCCCTGTCGACCATGCTTGCCCCCGACCAGAAGCATATCCTGGTCGACGGCTTCTACGATGAGGTCGAGCCGCCCGGCGAGGAGGACCGAGAGCTCCTTGAGCGGCTCGCGGCCACCTTTAACCCCGAGACATCCCTGCAGGCCCACGAAGTCCGCCGCTTTAAATATGACCTGAGCGGGGTTGACCTGCTCAAGAAATACCTTTACCAACCAACCCTCAACATTGACGGCATTATTTCCGGCCACACTGCCGAAGGCACGAAGACGGTCCTGCCCCACGAGGCGAGGGCCAAGCTCGACTGCCGGCTCGTCCCCCGGATGCGCCCGGACCTGACCATCCGGCGGATCAGGGAACACCTGGACCGCCACGGTTTTGGGGACATCGAGCTGGTCCCCCACGACGCCTACCCCTGGGCGAAGACCAGCGTCCGGGCCGGGGTGGTTCAGGCTCTCATCAAGAGCTTCCGGGACCTCGGCTTTGAGCCGGAAATCTGGCCCCACCTGGGCGGGTCGGCGCCGTTTTATCTGTTCAGCGACGAGCTTGGCCTGCCGTTCGCCATGGGCGGCCTCGGCCATGGCGGCCGGGCCCACAGCCCAAATGAGTACGCCACGGTCGAGGGCCTGCGCCTCTTCGAGAAATCGGCCGTGAACTTCCTGTACAACTTTGCGGCCGGCTGAGCAAACGAAGCTGCCCGGAGAACGTCTGATGGCCCTGTTTCACTGCAAACCCGGCCTTGAAAAGGTTCTGCCCCTCAACGCCGACCTGACCCCCGACGGACACCTGGCAGTCGGGGGGTGTGATGTTGTTGAGCTGGCCAGGCAGTTCGGCACGCCCCTTTATGTCTTTGACGAGCTGACCCTGCGGGCCCGGGCCCGGGCCTACCGGGAAGAGCTCGGTCGCCGGTACGGGGAGAGCCTTGTGGTTTACGCCGCCAAGGCGTTTATCAACCGGCCGCTGGCCCGTCTTTTCGCCGATGAGGGCCTCGGTCTCGATGTGGTTTCCGGGGGAGAGATTGCCATCGCCCATGCATCAAGATTCCCGATTGGC
>JAUQQI010000316.1 GCA_030549955.1 Chloroflexota bacterium | reverse complement strand
CCTTGCCGGTCGTGGACGACGGGGCCAGGGTTGTGGGGCTGATTGGCGTCAAGGACCTGCTGGGCGTCACGCAACGGGTCGTTCACCCGAAGGCCCCCGACCGTTATCTCAGCCAGTATATGGACCTGGGGGTAAAGCGCCAGGCTATTGACCGGCTCCGGGTAGGCGATATGATGATTCGGCAGGTGCTTTTCGTCTCGGAGGATACAGCGGTGGAGGAAGTGGTGGCTCTTTTCGTCAACCGGGGCCTGCATCCACTCCCGGTGGTAGTCGATGGGCGGCTGGTGGGTATCGTTGGCCGGGCCGACGTCTTGCGGTTTCTGCTGGAGGAGCCGGCGATGGGGCTTGAGGAACGGTGATGGTAGGGCTGGCGACCCTGGACCTCTGGGAGAGTTTGCGGCAGAACGGGTGTCCGGTCTGCCGGGTGCAGGAAAAGGCCGAGCGCCGCTACGCGGTCAACCTGCTCTGGGAGAATGTTAATGACCCGGGCGTTCGGGTCCGGCTCCTGGCCTCCCAGGGCTTTTGCGGGGCCCACGTTCGTCTTCTCCTCAGCCTGGCTGACCGGGAGCTCGGGAGTCGGCTGGGCCTTGCGATCATCTACGAGCACCTCACCCGGGACCTCATTCGCCGGCTCGGTGAGCTCGTCCGTCCCGCCCGGGTCTTTGGCCCCGCCCGCCCCCCAGCCCAACGTCAGCTCCGGCGACTGCTCCCGACCGAAGAGTGCCCGGTCTGCGTTGTGGGCCGGGAAGCGGCCGAGCGGAACCTGTGGTTCCTGGTCGAAAACCTCCCCTCTGCCGACTGGCAGGCGGCCTGGAAGGCATCCGACGGGCTCTGCCGGTCCCACCTTCTGCGGGCGCTTGCCGTCGCGGCCGGCAGACCTGAGGCCTTCGATTTCCTGTGGCAGGATGCCATTGGCCGGTTAGAAAGCCTGCGGCACAACCTGGCCGAATTTATCCGCAAACAGGCCTGGGAAAACCGCGACGAGCCGGTTTCGGCAGCGGAGGCTCGAGGGGTGGAGGCAGCCACGGCGTTTTTTGCCGGCTGGAAATCCGGGATATAACCCTTATCGGAGGGCAAACCATGCAGGCAGTTGATGTCGGACCCGTTCACGAGCTGGCCCGCTCGGTGAGGGAGAGCGTTGGCCGGGTCATTGTCGGCAAAACCTCCGCCGTCGAGTTGCTGCTGGTGGCCCTGCTCTGTGAGGGCCACGTCCTGATCGAGGACGTCCCCGGCATCGGCAAGACCACCCTGGCCAAGGCCCTGGCCAGGTCGCTCGAGCTGACCTTCAAGCGGGTGCAGTGCACCCCGGACCTGCTCCCGGCTGACATCACCGGGACAATGGTCTTCAACCAGGTGACCGGCACCTTCGAATTCCACCCCGGGCCGGTTTTCACCCAGGTTTTGCTCGCCGACGAGATTAACCGGGCCACGCCCCGGACCCAGGCGGCCCTTTTGGAGGCGATGGAGGAGCGGCAGGTCTCGGTCGAAGGTGAGGTCCGGCCGCTGCCCCGGCCCTTCGTCGTCCTTGCCACCCAGAATCCCATCGAGCTGGAAGGGACCTTCCCCCTCCCCGAAGCCCAGCTTGACCGGTTTCTCCTTAAGCTCAGCCTGGGCTACCCGGACCTCGAAGAGGAGCGGCAGATCCTGCGCCGGTTCCGGTCGGCTGACCCCCTCCGGGAGCTCGTCCCGGTCGCGGACGCCGGCGGGATTCTCGCCGCCCAGCGGACCGTACGGGAGGTCCACGTTTCAACCGCCGTCGAAGACTACCTGCTGGCCATCGTCCGGGAGACCCGCCGCCACCCGGCCATTGAACTCGGGGCCAGCCCCCGGGCAGCCCTGGCCCTCTACCGGACAGCGCAGGCCCTGGCCGCGATTAACGGCCGCGACTTCGTCATCCCCGACGACATTAAACGGCTCGCCGGTCCGGTCCTCGCCCACCGGCTCATAACCAACCCGCAGGCCCGTCTCAAGGGCCGGTCAGTCGTGGAAATCGTGGAAGAGGTGCTGGGCGCGGTTCCGGTGCCTGTCGAGGCCTGAACGGAGCGTTCACCATGGAGTATATCGAGCCCCGGTTCCGGCAGTCGGAGGTTCGGGTTCTGCTGATTGGGCTGGTGCTGCTGGCCGGCATTCTGCTGCGGCAGGTGGAACTGGTGGCTGTCGGGGCCCTGCTGGCGCTGGTGGCGGTGGTATCGTCGGTCTGGGGCCGGTATGCGGTCAGGCGGCTCGAATACACCCGGTCTTTCGACTCGCCAAGGCTTTTCTGGGGCGAAACAACTTACTTATCGATAAGCCTGGCGAACCGCAAGTTTCTTCCCCTCGCCTGGGTCCAGGTCGAGGACGAGTTTCCGGACCGGCAGAAGGTCGAGCTGCTCCGGGGGCAACTCGGCTACTCCCACCGTCCCAACCGGTTCATCCTCTCCAACCTTTTCGCCCTCGGCTGGTACGAGCGGGTCGTCCGGCGCTACCCGGTGCGCGGGGTGTACCGCGGCTACCACGCCTTCGGGCCGGTGACCATCCGGACCGGTGACCCGTTCGGCTTTTTTACGGCCGAACTCGTTATCGACCGGGTCGATTACTTGACGGTCTACCCCCGAATTGTGCCCCTGGAGCGGCTCGGAATCCCGTCCCGCGAGCTTCTCGGCGAAATCCGGGCCCGCCACAGCCTTCAGCGGGACCTGACCAGGGTCGTTGGCGTCAGGCCGTACGTGGCAGGCGACAGCCGGCGGCAGATCCACTGGCGGGCGACGGCCCGAACTTCCCGGCTTCAGGTCAAGATTCCCGAACCGGTCACCGCCCCGAACCTGCTCATCTTTCTCGACCTGGCGACGTTCGAGTACCCCTGGCAGGGGGTCCAACCCGACCGGCTCGAAATGGCCATCATCACGGCCGTTGCCCTGGCCAGCGCCGCCCTCGAAGACGGTTTCTCCGTCGGCCTCTACGCCAACGGTAGCCTGCCCGAAAGCGACCAGACGCTGAAAATCGCCCCGAGCCGGGCCCAGGGCCAGCTTTCCCTCATCCTGGATGCGCTGGCTCGCATTGGCAGTTTCCCCAGCCTCAGCCTGGAGGCCCTCCTGCGGCGGGAATCCCGGAATTTGCCCTGGGGCGCCACGGTCGTGGCGGTAACGTCGGTCCCAACGGAAGGTCTCGCGGCCGGGCTGCTTCGCCTCCGGCGGCTCGGCCGGCCGGTGGTCCTGGTCCTGATTGACGGGCAGGGCGGCCGGGCCGACTTTTCGGGAATCCCGGTTTACCACGCGGTTGGGTCCGAAGTCTGGCGGGAGCTCGAACGTGTCAGCCTGGGTTAGCCGCTTTTTCTTCCCGCTGGCCATCGTCTGGATTGAATGGGCCTGGGTTTACCCCTGGCTGGCCTGGTGGACCGGTCCGGCCGCCTTCCGACTGGGCAGCCCGCTGACCCCGGCCACCGCCTGGGTGGTCATCAGCGCCGGAGTTATCGTTGCTGCCTCCGGCTGGCCGCGCCTGCCCGCCCGGATTCTTCAGCCAGTGGCCCTGCTGGTGGGGCTGGGGGTCGTCGGCCTTGGCCTCTGGCGGGACCATTTCGCCGGCGGCGTCGGCTGGGGCTGGCTTGCCGTTCTGGGCCAGGCCCTGCTGGACACCTTCCGGGAGCCCACGGCCCTGGCCGTCGGGTTCTGGGCCGGGCTGGGCCTCTACTGGCGGGGAATTACGGTGGGCACGGCTGAAGCCGACTACGACGACCTTTATCGGGAATTCTCCGTGGGCCTTGGGGCCCAGGTTGTCCTCTTTTTCGTAAACCGGCTCCGCCCCGACCCCGCGGTCGGGCACCCCACCC
>JAUQQI010000126.1:21307-30957 GCA_030549955.1 Chloroflexota bacterium | reverse complement strand
CTTCGGGCAGGTGGTCCCACTTGCCCTCGAGGATCTCCTTGAAGCCCCGGACCGTCTCCCGGACCGGGACATACCGGCCGGGGGTGCCGGTGAAGACCTCGGCAACGAAGAACGGCTGGGTCAGGAACCGCTGGAGCCGCCGCGCCCGGTGGACGGTCAGCTTGTCTTCTTCGCTCAGCTCCTCGATGCCGAGGATGGCGATGATGTCCTGGAGTTCCCGGTAGCGCTGAAGAACCCGCTGAACTTCCCGGGCAACCGTGTAATGCTCCTGGCCGACGACCTTGGGGTCGAGGGCCCGGGACGTCGACGCCAATGGGTCGACCGCCGGGTAGAGGCCCTGCTCGGTCAGGGCCCGGTCAAGGATGATAACCGCGTCGAGGTGGGCAAACGTCGTTGCGACGCCGGGGTCGGCAAAGTCGTCGGCCGGGACGTAAATGGCCTGGAAGGACGTGATCGAGCCGCGCCGGGTCGAGGTGATCCGCTACTGGAGCTCGCCCATCTCGGTGGCCAGGGTCGGCTGGTAGCCCACTGCCGACGGCATCCGGCCCAGGAGGGCTGAGACTTCCATGCCGGCCAGGGTGTAACGGTAAATATTGTCAATGAACAACAGAACGTCCTGCCCCTGCTCATCCCGGAAGTACTCGGCCATCGTCAGCCCGGTTAAAGCGACCCGCTGGCGGACGCCTGGGGGCTCGTTCATCTGGCCGAAGACCAGGACGGTCTTGTTGATGACGCCTGAGTGGCGCATTTCGAGCCAGAGGTCATTCCCTTCCCGGGTGCGCTCGCCTACTCCCGCGAAGACCGAGATGCCGCCGTGCTCGGACGCGATATTCCGGATGAGCTCCTGGATGATAACCGTCTTGCCGACCCCGGCCCCGCCGAGGGCCCCGACTTTCCCACCCCGGGTAAACGGCACGACCAGGTCGAAGACCTTGATTCCCGTTTCGAGGATCTGGCGGGTTGTCTCCTGCTCGACAAATGGGGGCGCCGGCCGGTGAATCGGGTAGCGCTTCTGGGCGTTTACCGGGCCGGCGTCGTCAATCGGTTCGCCGAGAACGTTAAAGAGCCGGCCCAGGGTCTCGGGCCCGACCGGGACGCTGATGGGCGCCCCGGTGTCGTAGGCGGGCATGCCCCGGCGCAGGCCGTCGGTGCTGCCCATCGCCAGGCACCGGACCCAGTTATTGCCGAGGTGCTGTTCAACTTCGGCAACAAGCACCCGGTCCTCCTCCGGAACCGGTATCTCGATCGCGTTGTAGATTTCCGGCTGGTGGCCGGGTGGAAATTCGATATCGAGGACGGTCCCGATGATCTGACGGATCCTGCCTTCGACTTTCCGCGTCATATCTATTCACCCCTTAAAGATCCCGGTTAGCCGCCAAGGGCGGCCGCACCGGCCGCGATTTCGAGCAGTTCTTTTGTGATCATCTCCTGGCGCAACTTGTTCCGAATGAGGATCAGGTTATTGACAACCTCGAGGGCATTGTCGGTGGCGTTGCGCATTGCGACCATCCGGGCCGAATATTCCCCGCCGATGGATTCGAGGATGGCCTGATAGATTTCGATTTCAATATAGCGGGGCAAAAGTTCCCGGAGAACCGTTTCGGGGTCGGGCTCGTAGATGTACTCCGGGTGGCGGGGATAGGCGTCGGCGGGAGGCGGCTCCACCGGCAGAAGCTGCTCCACGACCGGCCGCTGAACCATCGTGCTTACGAACCGGTTGTAAACGATGAGAACCTTGTCGACATAACCGGAAGCGTAATCGTCGATTACTACCCGGGCAATGGGCCGGATATCGACCAGGCTCGGGTAATCCCCGAGCTGGGTGAATTCGGCCCGAATCGGCTGGCCGGCCCGGACCAGGAAGTCCCGACCCTTGCGCCCAACCACGACCAGACTGACCGGCACCGACTGCTCCAGGATAAACTGGGACGTTCGGCGGTTGACGTTGGCGTTAAAGGCCCCGCACAGGCCCCGGTCGGCCGTGATGTGGACGATGCCAATCCTGTTTACCGTCGGGCGCACCACCATCAGCGGGTGGACGGGCTCATCTTCCCGACGTCGGGCCGCCAGGTCGGCCAGGACCTCCCGCATCTTCTCGGCGTACGGACGGCTGGCCAGCAGCCGCTCCTGGGCCCGCCGCATCTTGGCGGCCGCGACGAGCTCCATCGCCTTGGTGATCTTGGCGACCCCCTGAACGCTCCGGATCCGACGCCTGATCTCCCGCAGGGTTGCCATCTCTATTCCCTAGAAAGTGTGGGTCTGCTTGAATTCGGCGATGGCCGCCTTCAGGTGCTCGACGGTCTCATCCGAAAGGTCTTTCGTCTCGGCAATGGTGCGGCCAATCTCCGGGTGGTTCTCATCCACCCACTTCAGGAAGGTGGCCTCCCACTCCTTTACCTTGCTAATCGGAACATCATCCAGGTAGCCGTTGGTCACGGCATAGATGACCATCACCTGGTGCTCCAGGGGCACCGGCTCGAACTCAGGCTGTTTGAGGACCTCGGTGATCCGCATGCCCCGTTCGAGCTGAGCCCGGGTCGCCTTATCCAATTCCGAGGCACCAAACTGGGCGAACGCCGCCAGCTCCCGGAACTGGGCGAGCTCCAGCTTCAGCCGGCCGGCAACCTTCCGCATCGCCCGGGTCTGGGCCGCCGACCCGACCCGGGAGACCGAGATCCCGACGTTGATGGCCGGCCGAATGCCGGCGTTGAAAAGCTCCGGCTCCAGGTAGATCTGGCCGTCGGTGATCGAGATGACGTTGGTCGGGATGTAAGCCGAGACGTCACCGAGGAGGGTCTCGATAATGGGCAGGGCGGTCAGTGAGCCCCCGCCGTATTCGGGCGCAAGCTTCGCCGCCCGTTCGAGCAGGCGGCTGTGGAGGTAAAAGACGTCCCCCGGATAGGCTTCCCGACCCGGCGGCCGGCGGAGCAGCAGCGACATCTCCCGGTAAGCCCAGGCGTGCTTGGTCAGGTCGTCGTAGACGATGAGGGCGTCCCGGCCCGACTCCATAAACTCCTCGCCCATCGCGCAACCGGCGTAGGGGGCCAGGTACTGCAGGGGGGCCGGGTCAGAGGCGCTGGCCACAACGACAATGGTGTGGTCCATCGCCCCGTACTGTTCGAGGGTTGCGACAACCTGGGCAATCTTCGACTGCTTCTGACCGATGGCCACGTAAATGCACAGCAGGTCTTTGCCCTTTTGATTGATGATCGTATCGATGGCAATCGCACTCTTCCCGGTGCCCCGGTCGCCGATGATCAGCTCCCGCTGGCCCCGGCCGATGGGAATCATGCTGTCAATGGCCTTGATACCCGTCTGGACCGGGGTATTCACCGGCTGACGGTAGACGACGCCGGGGGCGATTCGCTCAACGGGCCGGAATTTTGTTGCGTTGATGGGGCCTTTGCCGTCGATGGGCTGGCCCAGGGGGTTCACGACCCGGCCGATGAGGGCGTCCCCAACGGGAACCTCGATGACCCGCCCGGTCGACCGGACCAGGTCGCCCTCTTTAATAAGTTCGTAGTTGCCGAGGATGACGGCCCCAACGGTGTCCTCCTCCAGGTTCATGGCCAGGCCGAAGACTCCGTGGGGAAACTCGAGGAGCTCCATTGCCCGGGCCCCGCTCAGGCCGTAGATCCGGGCAATGCCGTCGCCGGCCTCGATGACGACCCCGACATCGACGGCAGTTACGGGGGCGCCAAACCGTTCGATCTGCTGTTTGATAATCTGGGAGATCTCTTCCGGCCGAATCGCCATCGTCGGTTCACCTCACTTCAGTCACTTTCGCGTTTTAACCCCGGGTCAGAGTCTCGCGCAGCCGCTCAAGCCGTGTCCGCAGGCTTCCGTCGATAAGCTTGTCGCCGATACGGACAATGATACCGCCCAGGATTGACGGGTCGACCTGGGCCCGGAGGACAACCCGCTTGCCGGTAAGCTCAGAAAGTTGTCGGATGATGACGGCCTTGTCGGCATCGTCGAGGGGCACGGCGCTGGTGACCTCGGCGACTGCCAGCCCCCGGTATTCACTGGCAAGCCGACCAAACTCTTCGTAAATCCGGGGCAGAAGCTTTATCCGGCGCCGCCGGGTGAGCAGGAGGACCAGGTTCCGGACCTCCGGCAGGAAGCCGGCAAGGGTCCGCTCAACGAACTCCCGCTTCGCCTCGAAGGCGACCTGCGGGGCGGCCAGGAAGACGCCGGCATCCGTCCGGTCCAGGAGCTCGACCAGCCGCTCGAGCTCGGCCAGCCAGCGGTCGACCTGGTTGCGGTCCCTGGCAACCTCGAAGGCAGCCTGGGCGTACCGGCGGGCAACCCGAGTTGTCCGTCCGGTCATCTTACCCCCCGGGTGCGCTCAACCTCAGCAAGGACCTCTTCAATGAGCCGCCGGTGGTCATCCCGGTCCAGGGCCCGGCCGATAACCCGCTCGGCAGCCAGCACCGTCAGGTCAGCAAACTCCCGCCGGAGCTGGGCGATGGCGGCATCCCGTTCCCGCTCGATCTCAGCCCGGGCCCGGATAAGCAGGGCCTCAGCCTCGGCCAGGGCCTCCTGAAGCTTCTGCTGCCGGACCTGTTCGGCCGCCCGGTGGGCCTCGGCAATGATCTGCTGGCCCTCCCGCCGGGCCTGGTCGATCCTGGCCTGAAACTCCTGCTGAATCTGCTCGGCCTGGCGTCGGATAAGTTCGGCCTGCTCCATGCTCTGGCGAACCCGGGCAGCCCGCTCGTCCAGCATGCGCAGGACCGGCTTGTAGAGGACCAGCCGGAGCAGGATAAGGAGCAGGACGAAGTTAACAATTTGTGCCAGCAGGCCCGGCAGGTTTATCCCTAGCGCCTCCAAAGGCCGCCTCCGTCAACGGATGAATTTAATAACGATGGCCACTACCAGGGCGTAGATCGCAATCGCCTCGGCAAAGGCGATGGCGAGGATCATGTTGGGTCGGATGGCCGGCTCCGCCTCGGGGTTGCGGCCCAGGGCTTCCATCGCCCGGCTACCCAGCATACCAATTCCGAGGGCTGGGCCAATGGCTCCAACGGCTATCGCTATGGCCGCAGCAAGCTGCTGAAAGGCGAAATCGGTCAACTCTTCGTACCTCCTTTTCCCGAGATTTTAATGTCCGTGATGCTCCTCACTGTGGTGGGGCGTCACGGCCAGCTTGGCAAAGACCAGGGTAAGCATCGCAAAGACCGCGGCCTGGATAAACCCGACGAAGAGCTCGAGCCCGTAAAACGGTAGCGCTACTACCAGAGGCGCCAGGAAGGCGATGGATGCCAGGAGCACCTCGCCGGCAAAAATATTGCCGAAAAGCCGGAACGTAAAGCTTATAATCCGGGCAAATTCGGCAATGAGCTCGAGCAGGCCGATGAACAGGTCGACAAATCCCATAAAAATCCGGCCCCGTAGCAGGTTCTGGAAATTAAAGAACCTGCTGCCGTACCCGACCGGGCCGAGGGCCTTAATACCCCAGTACTCGACGAATAGCATGGCTACCAGGGCGATGGCCAGGGGCGTATTTACGTCGGTGTTGGCGCTCCGCAGGACCGGAATAAGCTTGCCTTCGAGAACCCCGGCCCTGGTTTCGACGTGGGCCTCGTCGTGGTGTCCCCCGGCCGGAATATCCCGGCAGACGGCCCCGAAGACCGGGAGGATCCCCACCTCGATGGGGCCGATGTGAACTGGAGCAAACTCACAAACCTTGCCGTGGTCGGCGGCCTCAATGAGGCCGATGGTCGTGTAGCCCGGTAGCAGGCCGGTCCAGTTCGCGGTGATGATAAACAAGAAGATGGTGGCGACCACCGCAAAGAACTGGCGGGCCCAGCGCCCTTCGCCGGCCACCGACTCGACAATGCCGTACATCCACTCGACGAGGGCCTCCGCCAGATTTTGCAACCGGCCGGTCGGTACCAGCTCCATCCGGCGGGTTGCAAAAAAGCTGAGCCCGACCAGAATCAGCATGGCGAGCCAGGTCGCGAGCATGGTGTTGGTGATTACGAGGCTGAAGGGACCAACCTTCCCAATGGGAAGAACCGGCTCGGCCGGCAGAAGAATCTCAGGGAATGGGACCCGGACGAATACGTTGAAAATCAGGAAAACAACGATAACGAGGAGGGCTAGCCGTCGGTTCATCGGCCACTCCTGCGTTCAGAATCACTCGCCGCGACCAGCATCCTGTAAGCTCCGACCAGACCGATAATTAATCCGGCGAAGAGCCCGACCAGCGTGAAAACCGGCGTCGTACCCAGCCGTCCGTCGACCCAGTAACCAACCCCGGGTCCGCCAACCAGGGTAAGGGCCAGGAACCAGCCGACGCCGATCAATCGTGCCATCCGGCCGTTCCCGGCCTCCAGTACCTGTTCAAGCTATAGTGAATTATATCACAAACCACAAAACAAGGGCCCCGGCCGCGCGCTGGAGCCCGTAGCTGCGGTTAGCAAGCCGAAGGGGCGTCAGGATTTGCCCGGTTCCTGGTCCCCCAGGTCCAGGGTCTTCAGAAACTCCTGGAAGATGGGCGGAAGTTCGACCTTATCTTCGGCCTTTGTGGGCTTCTCCCGTTCGGGCCTGGGACCCTCCTCTTCCAGGGTAACTCCCGCCCGCTCCATTACCGATTCGTCGGCGTAGATGGGCACCTTAACCCGAACGGCCAGAGCGATCGCGTCGCTCGGCCTCGAATCGACCTCAATCTGGCGACCGCCAACATCCATCAGGATTCGGGCATAAAACGTCTCGTTGTTAAGGTCATTAACAATCACTGACGATACGGTCGCACCGAGCTCATGGATGATGTTCTTGAGGAGGTCATGGGTAAGCGGCCTGGGAACCTGAATCTGCTGAAGCTCCAGCGCGATGGCGTCGGCCTCATGGGGGCCGATCCAGATCGGGAGGTACCGGTCGGCATATTTTTCCTTTAAGATGAGCACCCGCTGGCCGTTGAGCAGACTGACCCGGATGCTGTCGACGACCATTTCGACCAACGCCATTCCAGACCCTCCCTCAGTACCCTGCGGCTACTCAGATTGTAGCCGACACCCCCAGCCCTGTCAACCGCTGCCGCGAGGCACCCCAGTCGGGAGTCCAGGCCGGCTTTCCCTGGCCGCCGACAAGGCAAGGAGCCGGGGCAACCCCAGATCTTGTGTCGAAAACTCTGTTGAAACCGAATATGTTGCGCTCATCGCGGCCCGGGGATATACTTTTAGCGCAAAATGGCGGTTTGCAGGAGGGACCCGTGAAGGCGTCCTGTCTTCAGGAAAACCTCAGCCGGGGGCTGAGCATTGTTGGCCGGGCCGTCGCAACCCGCAGTACCCTTCCCGTCACGAGCCACGTCCTTGTTGCGACCGATGGCGGGCGGCTCCGGCTCGCGGCCACGAACCTGGAAATCGCCATCACCGTCTGGGTCGGGGCGAAGGTTGAGGCCGAAGGGGCCGTGGCTGTGCCTGCCCAGGTCCTCACCCAGTTTGTCAACTCGCTTCCGCCCGACCGGATCGACCTTTCCGTATCGGGGCACGTTTTGCAGGTGAAGTGCGCCCGGTTTGAGGCCCGGATCAACGGCCTCGACCCCGACGATTTTCCGCCGATTCCGACCGTGGCAGAGGCCCCGACGACCGCGATGGACCCCGGGGTTCTCAGGGGTGTCATCGAGCAGGTCGCGTTCGCGGCCGCCACTGACGACACCCGGCCGGTGCTGACCGGGGTCTACACCCGGCTCGCCGGCGACCAGGGTCTGTTTGCCGCCGCCGACGGGTTCAGACTTTCGGTTCGGCAGGCCCCGCTCCTTTCGCCGGTCCCCGAGGGGGAAGAAGTTGAGGTCATCGTCCCGGCCCGGGCCCTCCACGAGCTCCAGCGGATCATTCCCGACGGCGACCACCCCGTCCAGATCGCCATCCAGCCGAACCGGGCCCAGCTGCTCTTCCGGATTGAGTCGGATTCGCCGGGGGTCGGGACCATCGAGCTGGTTTCGCAACTTATTCAGGGCACCTTCCCCAACTTCCACCAGCTCATTCCGAAGACCTACGCCTGCCGGGTTGTTGTCAACACCCAGGAATTTCTTAAGGCGACCCGGGTCGCGGAGATTTTTGCCCGCCACAACAATGACATCGTGCGGCTCAACATCTTTCCGGGCGAGGAACTTATACCGGGCCGGCTGCGGGTGAGCGCCCGCTCCGAGGACACCGGCGAAAACGTCGGCGAGGTGGATGCCACCGTCGACGGCGAGGAGGCGAAGATCGCCTTCAACGTCAGGTACCTTAAGCAGGCTCTGGAGGTCGTTGACACGCCCCAGGTCGCCCTGGAGATGACCTCGCCGTCGAGCCCCGGAGTCATGCCGCCCGGTCAATCAGGACGGCTTTGTTCACCTGATAATGCCGATGTTCGTGACCTGGTAGCCCATGGCCGGCCGGGCGGATTAAATGGCCCCCTCGGCCCGCAGGGCCGCGACCTCAGCCTCCGAATAGCCGAGCTCCCGCAGGACTTCCTCGGTGTGCTCACCGAGAGTCGGCGGGTGGCGCCGAATTGCGAGGGGCGTCTCCGAGAACTTGTAGGGGATTCCCACGAGCTTGATCCGGCCGGCCGTCGGATGCTCAATTTCTTCGACCATCCGACGGTGAAGGACCTGCGGATGCTGGAAGACCCGGTCAAGGGTATTAATCGGGCCGCAGGGCAGTTCGGCCGCCGTCAGGGCCTCAATCCACTCGTCGGTCGTGCGGGTTTTAAACACCGCTTCAAGGATCGGGATGAGGGCATCCCGGTTGATAACCCGGTCGCTGTTGGTCTTAAACCGGGGGTCGTCGGCCAGCTCGGGCCGGCCGATGACGTCGCAGAACCGGCGGAACTGGGCGTCGTTGCCGACGCCAATAGCCACCCAGCCGTCGGTCGTGGCGAAAGCCTGGTAGGGAACCACGTTCGGGTGGGCGTTGCCGTACCTCCTCGGAAGCTCACCTGATACCAGGTAATTCATGGCCACGTTGGCCAGCCAGCCGACAACCGACTCCAGGAGGGAGACCTCGACCCGCTGGCCCTGGCCGGTCCGGTCCCGGTGGCGGAGGGCCGCCAGAATCGCCGCGGCCGCAAACATCCCGGTTGTGATGTCGGCAATGGCAACCCCGACCTTCATGGGCGGACCCTCGGGCTCGCCGGTGACGCTCATGATCCCCCCCTCGGCCTGGGCGATGAAATCGTAGCCGGGTCTCGTTGCGTACGGCCCGTCGTAGCCGTAGCCGCTGACGGAGCAGTAGACCAGCCCAGGGTTGACCTGCTTGAGGTCGTTATAGCCCAGGCCCAGCCGGTCAAGGGTCCCCGGTATGAAATTCTCGATGAAAACATCGGCCCGCCTGACCAGGTCCAGGAGCACCCGCCGGCCCCCCTCGGTCCGGAAGTTGAGGGTTATGCTCCGCTTATTCCGGTTGGCCGAAAGGTAATAGGCGCTTTCGGTGCCGGCCCAGGGTGGGCCCCAGGCCCGGGAGTCATCGCCCCGACCCGGCATTTCGATTTTGATTACGTCGGCCCCCATGTCGGCCAGCATCATGGTGCAGTAAGGTCCAGCGAGGACGCGGGTGAGGTCGACCACGCGGACACCGTCAAGGGGTAGTACCATCGTGTTGCCTCCTGGGTCAGACTGACCAGGCTAAAAATATAAGCCCCGGTCCGCCGGGGTATCAGGGTGGAGC
>JAUQQI010000126.1:0-21297 GCA_030549955.1 Chloroflexota bacterium | reverse complement strand
AACCCCCGACCTCCCGGGTGCAAACCGGACGCTCTCCCAGCTGAGCTACGGCCCCATCCGTACGAATCTTAGCACCTGGCCTCACCCACCGACAAGTAGGCAACCAGCAGCCTGCGGCGTTGGGGCTCTTGTCCTCACCCTTTTCCAGCCGCGCCACGGGAGCAGGAAGCTGAATCCGCCCTGCCAAACCAAACCTGGGAAAGGGGTCAGGGCGTGGGGGCCAGAGTCAGCCTGCAACGGGTGGCCCGCTACCCGTTCACGTCCTATTCGCCGGCCTCGACCCTCTGACGGAAGAAAAGTTGATACCCGTCGGGGTCCTCGACCCGATACTCCCGGTAGCCCCAGGGCTGAGTAACCGGTTCCTCAATCAGAACGTAGCCGGTCTCGTTCGGGTCCAGGGGCGTCACCCCCATCTCCCGGACCTGATGGAAGTGGCCGTGGACATCCCGGACGGCAAAATAGACCCGGACCCCCTGGCCGCGGGGTTCAGGCACCTCCCCATCCGGGAGGCTTTCCAGGACGAGCCGGGCGTTGCCTACGTTAAAGACAACCCGGTCGGTTTCGGCGGATTCAACCTCGAAGCCGAGGGAATCCTGGTAGAAGGCGACGGACCGTTCGAGGTCGCTAACTCCCAGGACAATTTCATCCACCCGGTGGGGATGGATTCGGGTCGTGAACTCGGGTTCGGCGAAGGTTGCCACCCTAACCTCCTCGGTCTGGTCTGCTGACACCGAATATTTTGCCATCCCGGAACCCCGCGGTTACCCCGGCGGGGGTTCATCGGTCGCCTCCCAGAGCCGGGGCTGAACCGGTTGCTGGGCCGGGTGCGGGATGCCAAGGTGCTGGTAGGCCCGGGCCGTCGCCACCCGGCCGAGCCGGGTCCGGTCGAGAAAGCCGAGCTGTAAAAGATACGGTTCGTAAACGTCGGCAATCGTATCCGGGTCTTCGCTGATCGCTGCCGCGATCGTCTCGAGGCCGACCGGACCGCCCCCGAATTTCTCGATAACTGCCCGCAGCACCCTCCGGTCGACCTCGTCGAGGCCGACCTCATCGACCTCCAGCCGCTCGAGGGCAAACCGGGCCGTTTCGAGGGTGATCCGGCCGTCGGCCATTACCTGGGCAAAGTCTCGAACCCGCTTCAGGAGCCGGTTCGCAACCCGGGGCGTTCCCCGGGACCGGCGGGCAATCTCCTCGGCCCCGGCGTCGTCGATTTCAACCCCGAGGATGCGGGCCGAACGGCGGACGATTTCGACCATGGCTGGCAGGTCGTAAAAGTCAAGCCGGCAAACGACCCCGAACCGGTCCCGCAGGGGTGCTGAGAGGAGGGCATAGCGGGTTGTCGCCCCGATAAGGGTGAACCTGTTAAGCTGTAGCCGGATCGAACGGGCGCCAGGACCCTTGCCCAGGACGATGTCGATCGCGAAGTCTTCCATGGCTGGGTAAAGGACCTCTTCGACCGCCCGGTTCAGCCGATGGATCTCGTCGATGAACAGCACATCGCCCGGTTCGAGGCTCGTTAAGATCGCGGCCAGGTCGCCGGCCCGCTCAATCGCCGGCCCTGAGGTAATCCTGAGGTTTACCCCAAGTTCGTTCGCAATGATCCCGGCCAGGGTGGTTTTGCCCAGACCCGGCGGCCCGTAAAGGATCAGGTGCTCGAGGGGCTCCCGGCGGGCGCGGGCGGCCTCGATGTAAACCCGCAGGTTCGCCCTGAGGCGGTCCTGGCCGATAAATTCGTCGAGCCGGCGCGGCCGCAGGCTGACCTCCAGGTCGGCATCGGTCGGCTGGACGCGGGGTGAAAGGACCCGTTCGCTCATATTTTCGAACCGATTATATCAGAGGCCGGGGCCTCACCGTCCGATAATTATCAGGATGCCGGCAATAACGGCCAGTATGCCCAGGACGGCGTCCCCATTCGGGATCCGGATGCCCACCAGCGGAATGAGGCCCGACAGAATCAGCCAGATTCCGAGCAAAACGAGGCCGGCGCCCGGGTTCCCGCCGCGCATCGGTTGCACCCTAGAAGAGATACGGCGCCGTTGTGGGGTCGGCCCGCAGGGCTTCCCATTCGGCGTCCGAGAGGGGCTCCGGCCGGTCCCGCTCGGCATCGACCGGGCAGAGAAACCCGAAGGGCTCCGGTCCGTCGTTCACCCACCGGTGGGGGGTGTCCGGCGGAACGTACACAACGTCGAAGGGCCTGAGCTGAAAGACCCGGCGCCCGACCAGGGCCTTTCCCTGACCCCGCAGGACCACGATGAAGTGGATATGCCGGTGCTTTTCAAGGCTCGAATAGCCGCCGGGTTCCAGCTCGAAGTAGCGGAGTTCAAAGGCCGCCGATGCTTCTGGCGGGGGGCCCAGGACAAATCTGGACATGCCTACCCAGTGCATTCCCCGGCGTTCGTCAGCGCTTTTATAGGCCCGGCCGCCAAGCCCAACCCAGCGGAACTTCTCGGGGTCGAACTCCAGCTTTCGGCCTGGGTGCCAGCCAACTTCGGTAGCCATTTCCGCCTTCCTGTCGATTTTACCGGCCCTGGGGCCGAACCCACCACCCGCCGGGTGGTCAGGCGGCGCTCATGCCGCCGTCGACGACGAAGACCTGCCCGGTAATGTAGCTCGAGGCGTCCGAGGCCAGAAAGACCGCCAGCCCCTTAAGTTCGTGGGGCTCCCCGATGCGGCCTAGGGGCGTCAGCGCCCGGATCCTGTCTTCGGCCCGCTGGAGGATCGGCTGGGAGAGCCTGGTTCGGAAAAAGCCAGGGGCAACGACGTTGACCCGGACCCCCTTCGGTCCCCACTTGACGGCCAGGTCCCGGCTCAGGGCGATGATGCCGCCCTTGGATGCGCTGTAGCCCGTGGCCGAAAGGATCTCTTCCGGGGTGCCGAGCAGGCCCGCCACCGAAGCAACGTTAATTATGCTGCCGGAGCCGCGATCGACCATATGCCGGCCGACCGCCCGGCAGGTGTAATACGTGCCATTAACGTTTACATCGATAACCCACTTCCATCGGTCCAGGGGCATCTCTAAAACCGGGGCGCCCCAGGATACGCCGTGGCAGTTGACCAGAATATCGACCTGTCCGAACCGGTCGAGGGTCGTCGCCACGAGCCGCTCGACCTGTTCCGGGTCGCTGACGTCCGAAGGCACGGCCAGGCACTCGAAACCCCGGTCTTCGAATTCCCGGGCGGTGGGCTCCAGCCACTCGGTCCGGCGGGCGGTGATTGCCAGCTTCGCGCCGGCTTCGGCGAGCCCCTCGGCCATGGCCTTACCCAGGCCCCGGGATCCGCCGGTTACCAGGGCGACCTTACCCGTCAGGTCAAAAAGTTCCCGGATGTGCACGGTTCAAGCCTCCGTCTGGCTGGATTGTTTGGCCATAGCGGCCAGGCAGATAAACTCGTAGGCAATGTTGGCGGCGAGGAGGGCCGTTATATCCCCCTGGTCGTACGGGGGCGAGACCTCAACCAGGTCGAAGCCAACAAATGGCAGGCCGGCAAGTCCCCGCACCAGGCGGAGGGCCTCCCGGGGCGTCAGACCCCCGGCTTCCGGGGTGCCCGTTCCCGGCGCAAACGCCGGGTCGACCACGTCGATATCAAAGGACAGATAGGCCGGGCCGTGAACCCGGCGCCGAATGGTCCGGACGGCCTCATCGATCCCGTACGTCTCGATTTCGGCCAGGGGGACCATCAACAGTCCGAATTTGCGCGGAAGCTCGTAGTCTTCGGCGTCGAAGACCGGCCCGTGCATCCCGACCTGAACCGAGGCCTCGGGCCGGACCAGTCCCTCTTCGATGGCCCGGCGGAAGGTCGTTCCGTGGCTGTATTTGCGGCCGTAATACTCGTCCCAGAGGTCGGTGTGGGCGTCGATGTGGACCAGGGCGACCGGGCCGTGCCGGGCAGCCACCGCCCGCAGGATCGGCAGGGTCACCGAGTGGTCCCCGCCGATGCAGAGGGGAACGACACCCAGCCCCAGAATGGGTCGCAGGGCCGCCTCGACCCGCTCGAAGGTGTCTTCGATGTGGGTCGGAACGACCGGCAGGTCGCCGCCGTCGACAACCGTAATGAGTTCAAAAGGGCTGACTCCCAGGGCGGGGTTGTAAGTCCGCAGGAGGGTCGAAAGTTCCCGCACTTTGCGGGGACCGAAGCGCGGGCCCGGCCGGAAGGTAGTGCCGCCGTCGAAGGGTACCCCCAGAACGGCCACGTCGACCCCGACCAGGTCTTCCCGGTAGGGGAGCCGGGCGAAGGTCAGGGGCCCGGCGAACCGGGGCACCCGGAGGGGGTCAATGGGCTTCGGCCGCTCACCACTCACCGAAAAGGTCCTTCTCCAGGTCGATGGTGCCGCCCTCGGGGGCTGACGCCCGGGGCTTCAGGGAACGGTAGAGGTGTTCGTCGTAGTCACGGACCCGGACCGGGGTCGGAATCGGGACGGCGTGGCCCAGGACGAGGGCCTGCTGGCGGGTGTCAAGCCGGGCCAGCAGGTTCCGGAGTTCCGAGCGCCCCACTACTCCGGTGAGCACGCTCTCGAGGTCCTTTTCGTTATCCAGGGAGCAGACGATCCGGGTTCCGAGCTGGGACATGACCTCATCGTCGATGCCGGATGGCCGCTGGTCGACGACGAGCAGTGTTACGTTATATTTTCGCATCTCCCGGGCGATGGTGCCGAAGATGGTGTGGTGGGCGACGGCCGGCGACAGAAACTTGTGGGCCTCCTCGATGACGACGACAAGGGGCTTGGGGTCCTCCCCGACCCCGCCCAAAAACCGCTCTTTCGCCTCGACGTAGTGCCGGTGAATCCGACGGGTGAGTACGTTCGCGACCAGCATGTAAGCGAGCAGGTCATTCGTCCGGCCAAATTCCAGGACAACGCTCCGGCCTGTTTTTAGATAGCTGAGCATCAGGTCGACCGCCCGGGTGTCGGCCCTCGGCTTGAGGAAGCTAAGCTGTTTGAGGCGGCTCAGGGATTGGTAGAGGGCGTTGACGACGTTCATCCCGAAGCCCAGGTTCTTAGCCAGTTGCTCCCGTTCCTGCGGGTCTTCAAGGCTTAAAAACCAGGCGAGCCAGTCCCGGCCATACTCGCGCTCGAGAACGGCCATCAGGTCGGGGGCCCGGCTTGAAAGGTTCAGGGGCTCCGCCAGGAGCAGGAGGTCATCGATTTCAAGCTCGTTGTAGCCGATTTCGACGACGCTGTCGTAGGTAACACCCCGCCGCCGGGAGCTTTCTTCGTCCAGGGTGAAGACCACAACCGACGACCCGTAAAGTTGCCGGAGGCCCTTAACCTCAATTCCCCGCTCCTTGTCCTCGGCTTTCCAGCCGTACTCATTGTGCATGTCGAAAACGAGCACCGAAGCCAGGCCGCTCCGGATAATGCCGAGCAGGAGCAGGCGGGTCAAAAAACTCTTGCCGGTTCCGCTCTTCCCGAAGACCCCGTTGCTCCGCTCGACCAGCCGCCGGATGTTGATGCAGAGGGGAATGTCGGGCATCTCGAGGGGCGACCCAACCCGAAAGTTGTCGGTCTTACCCTCGTCGCCGTAGGCGGCCTTCAGGTCTTCGGGAGTGGCGTCATAGGCCGGTGAGAAGTGGCCCGGCACGGTCTTGACGGGTTCGGGCGGGTCATCGGGGTTTTCGGGCAGGGTCAGGGTCGGCAGGACCTGAAGGACGCCGTAGGTCGTAATGCCACCCATCACCCGGGCAATAAACGGGTCCTCGTAGTCGGGCGGGACAGTTGCAACCCGGTCACTCACGCTCCGGAGTTTGACGTCGGTGACCAGGCAGAGGAACCGGCGCCGGTCGCCCTCCACCGTCACAAACCGGCCGATGCTCATCTCCTCGACCGGGACGTCCGCGTCGAGGCGGATTTCCAGCCCGCCGGAAACCGACCCGCCGATAACCCGGCCGAGCCGCCGGCGCCCGCCGGGCCAGGAGCCTCTGCCATCAGTCCGCATGTTTGAGCCTCCGCAAGAGCAGTTGCAGCCGGACCGGGTCCAGGGCGAGCAATCGGGCCAGCTCCCGGCCGGCCCGGACAAGAAACTCGTCAGGGTGGGGCCGGTGGCCGGCGGCCTGGCGGACCGCGGCCGCGATCAGCTCGTCGGCCGGGGCCGGCGCGGGCTGCTCGAGGACCAGGGCGAGAAAGTCAAGCCGCTCGGTAAAGCGCACCGCCTCGTCCGGCCGACAAAGGTAAACGAAGTCGTGGACCCGGGGCGGGGTTGGGGGGAGGGCCTGCCGGATGGTTCCGCCGTCGGCGTGGCCGACAATGATCGCCTCGAACTCTGTCCGGAAAAGCCGGGTAAGCTGGGGGTTTTTCTTAAAGATCTCGGCCGGGTCGGTCTCCTGCCGCCCGCGGGCGACCGGCCGACGGCCCGGGTCGATCCCGGTGGTGGAAACCCCGGCCACCAGGCCGAAGACCGCCCGGTCCGGGGCCCCCGTTCGGACGAGACTACCCAGGGCCGGGGCCCCGTGCAGGTCGTAGCAGTGGGCGACGAACCTTGACGTTGACGTTTCGATGACTTCACCAACCCTGAAGTCGAGCTCGGTCATGCGTTTGCCAGGGCCTGCTCCAGGTCGGCGATGATGTCCTCGGGGTCCTCGATGCCCACAGACATCCGTACCAGCCCGTCGGTGATGCCAAGACGCTTTCTTTCCTCCGGGCCCAGGTACCGGTGGGAGCTTATGGGGGGATAGAGCACTTCGGTGAATATATCCCCGAGGGTTGGGGCCGGCCGGCAGAGGCGGAGCCCATCAATAAACCGCATCGTCCGGTCGCGAGTACCGTTCTTGAGCTCAAAGGCCACCATGCCGCCGAAGTGGCTGCCGAAAAGCTTGCGGGCGACGGCGTGGTCGGGGTGGTCCGACCGCCCCGGGTAATAAACCCGGCTTATTTTCGGGTGGGTCGCAAGCCAGTCGGCAACCCGGGCGGCGTTCGTGCAGTGGCGCTCGAGCCGCAGGTGCAGGGTCCGGATGCCCCGCAGGATAAGCCAGGCCTCGAAAGGTCCCAGCACCGACCCGACGAGCCGGAGGGTCGTCCGGAGGGCCGGCTCGAGGTCAGGCCCCGTCACCACTACCCCGCCCATCACATCACCGTGGCCGGCCAGGTACTTCGTGGCCGAGTGAACGACCAGGTCGACGCCGGCGGCCAGCGGCCGGTAGAGATAGGGGGTCGTGAAGGTGGCGTCGACGACGACCTTTGCCCCGTATTTGTGGCCGAGTCCGGTCAGGGCGGGGACGTCAAGGACCCGCAGGACCGGGTTGGTCACAGCCTCGAAAAAGAGCCCCTTGGGCCGGTCGGCCGCCAGGAGCCCCTCGGCGTTCTCTAAGTCGGTCAGGTCGGCGAACCGAACGCCAACCCCCATCGGCGCAAAAAACGTAAGCAACAGGTCCCGGGTGGCACCGTAGAGGTCCCGGGCAACCAGGAGCCGGTCGCCGGGCCCAAGCTCCAGGGCAAGCAGGGCCGCGTGGACCGCGGCCATGCCCGACCCGAAGGCCACCGCCGCCGACCCGCCCTCCAGGTCGGCCACGGCCCGTTCCAGGGCGGCGACGGTGGGGTTTGCGTTCCGGGTGTAAACGAATCCGGGCTTTTCGCCGGCGAAAACGGCATCCAGGTCGGCCTGAGTCGGGTAGTAAAAGGCGCTCGCGGCGTAAATCGGAAAAACTGACGGCCGGAAGTCCCCGGCCGGGGTCTCGTGTCCGCCGCCGCTGTGGACGGCCCGGGTGCCGAAGCCGGGCAAAGGGTCTTCTCCCATCGCTAGCGGATGCTAGCACACCAGTTCGGCAAAATGCAACCGCCCTGCTTTAACCTTTGACGACGGCCAGGGGCCGGAGGCGTGCGACCTTCCGGGAGATCCCGGCGTTGTGGCAGACGTTGACGACCTCAATAACGTCCTTATAGGCCTCCGAAGCCTCCTCGGCCAGGAGGGCCCGGTTCTGTACCCGAACGATAATCCCCCTCTTTGCCAGCTCGGCGATAAGGTCAACCCCTTTGAGCATTTTCTTGGCCGCCGTTCGGCTCTGGACCCGCCCGGCGCCGTGGGCCGTTGAGCCCCAGGACTGGCGCATTGCGTCCTCGGTTCCGACCAGAACGTAAGAATAACGGCCCATATCGCCGGGAATTAGGACCGGCTGGCCAATGCCCTGGTACCTGGCCGGAATAGCCGGATGGCCCGGCGGAAAGGCGCGGGTCGCCCCTTTCCGGTGGACGCACAAGGTCATCATTTTGCCGTCAACCTCATATTCTTCGACCTTGGCGATGTTGTGGGCGACATCGTAGACCATGTGCATCCCGAGTCGCTCGGGAGTTGACTCGAAAATCTTAGCAAACGAGTAGCGGGTCCAGTAGGCGATGAGCTGACGGTTAGCCCAGGCGAAGTTGGCTGCCCCCCGCATCGCCCCCAGGTAATCCTGGCCCTCCGGCGACCGAAACGGGGCGCAGGCAAGCTGGCGGTCCGGTAGGCGGATCTCGTATTTGGCTAAGGCCCGGTCCATGACCCGCAGGTAGTCTTCACAGACCTGGTAGCCGAGTCCCCGAGAACCGCAGTGGATAAGCACTGTCACCTGGCCGACCTGTTCGATGCCCATGACCCGGGCGGCATCCGGGTCGTAAATTTCGTCGACGGCCTGGACCTCCAGGAAGTGGTTGCCGGAGCCGAGGGTTCCGAGCTGGGAGGCTCCCCTTTCCTTGGCGTGGTGGCTCACCTTCTCCGGGTTCGCCCCGGGGATGGCCCCGCCCTCCTCGGTAACTTCGAGGTCGGAGGCCCAGCCGTAGCCCCGCTCGACCATCCAGCGGGCCCCCTGGACCAGAATCTCGTCGATCTCTTTCACCGAGACTTTGACCTTGCCTTCGGCCCCGACGCCGGAGGGGACATTCCTAAAGAGCTCATCAGCCAGGCGCTCAATCCGGGGCCGCACGTCGGCCTCCGTCAGGTTCGTCCGGAGCAGCCGGACCCCGCAGTTGATGTCGAAGCCGATCCCGCCCGGCGAGATCACCCCGTCGTCGACCCGCGTCGCCGCCACCCCACCCACCGGGAACCCATAGCCCCAGTGGATGTCCGGCATCGCCAGGGAGTACTTGACGATGCCGGGCAGGGTCGCCACATTCGCCACCTGCTCGAGGGCCTGGTCCCGGCGGATGAGCTCAATCAGGGTTTCGTCGGCAATAACGAGGCCCGGCACCCGCATCCCGGGCTTGTAAGTCTGGGGAATTTCCCAGTGGTAGTCATCAATTTTTCGGAGCGGACCTTCCCACCGTCCGGTCATCGCCATCCTCCCCTCTGGTGGTTAAACATCAAGAATTACCTCAACCTCCGCCCGGCCGTTAGCCGTCTGGACCCGAAGCCCATGGTAGGTCGCGGCCTTGACTTCGAGCCCGAATTGGTGCCGCTTCGGGTCAACCGGTTCGCCGTAAATAGCCGCCCGAAGCCGCCACTCGCCCCCATCCTTCGGCGGCTCAACGGCCACGTCAAACCGGCCGAAGACGGCGTGGTCAACGGTGGCCTGATAAAGCAGGGCGTTGAGCCACTCGACCAGCAGGGCCTCGGGGTCCGGGGCCGAAACTTCGACCCGTCGGACCAGCGTCTCTCCGACCGAGTCGGTCTCGTACATGACCGCAAACATGCCCCGGGCGGCCTCGGCGAAGGCCTCGGGCAGGTCCTTTCCCCAGGCCCGGACGCCGATTTCTGCGGTGTGGGCGAGGAACTCGTAGCCCATCCCGATTTTGATTATAGTCGCGGGCCCGGCGGCTCGGGTATAATCAGACTACAATGGCAAGGTACAAGCTGGTCACGTTCGATGTCTACGCGGCCCTCTTTGACCTGGAAGGCAGCATGGTCCCCGAAGTCCGGGCTGTCCTGCCTTCGGAGGTGGACCCGGTGGCCTTTTTCCGGCTCTGGCGGTCAAAACAGCTCGAATTTGCCCTGATGAGTAATTCCCTGGGCCGGGGTCACCTAAAGTTTCAGTATCTGACCGAGCGGGCCCTTGATTACGCCCTGAAGCGCCATAACCTGGAGCTTCCGGCCGAGACCCGGGCGGCCCTGGTCGCCGCCTGGAACCGCCTGCGGCCCTGGCCCGAGGCCGGCGAGGTGCTGGCCGGGGTGAAGGCCCGGGGCTGTCTTACGGCCCTGCTTTCGAACGGCGATGAGGCGATGCTTCGCGAGCTTGCGGCAGCCCTCCCGGTACCCGTTGACCATATCTTCTCGGCCGACCAGGCTGGCTTTTACAAGCCCCACCCGGCCATCTACGAACTGCCCCTTAAGGCCCTGGGCCTCAACCGGTCGGAGGTCCTCCATGTGGCCGGCTCAGCCAGCGACGTGATGGGTGCCCGGTCGTTCGGGCTACCCTGCGCCTGGTCAAACCGGGGCCGGGATTACGTTCTTGAGCCGGCCCTCGGGCCCGATTTTGAGTTCGCCGACCTCACCGGTATCCTGGGCCTGCTCTAGCAGATGACCCGCAGGCCGGTCCGCCGGGCGAGCCGGTTAAAGGCCGCCACCTCGGTCCGGTAGAGGCGCCGAAGCTCCCGCAGCTGCCGCCTGATCCGGGCCGACAGGTCGCGGAAGACCTCCCGGTGCTGGCGGGCCGGGGCGTAGTCGGCCGAGTCGATAAAGGTCGCAAGGGCGCCCAGCCGGAAGTTGAGGGCACTGGGCGGGGCCAGCGGGCTGTCCGCCTCTTCCCGCCAGAGCTCAGCTTCAATGGCCCGGAGCCTTTCAGCCAGCTCCCGGCCGGCTTTCACGAGGTCGGCCGCGTCCGGCCGGCCCTCGGCCCGCTGGACGACCTCCTCAAGCTGACGGCGGACATCCCGACAGCGGAGAACCGCCTGATGGGTTTCCGAAAGGCGGTCCCGGATCTGCAAAAGCAGGCGGAACTGGGCCTCCAGGTCCCGCTGCGTCGCCCTTACCCGCGGGTCCTTGACGATCTCGAAGAGCCGGGTCAGGGTTATTTCCCCGACCTTTAGCTGGACCTGATACCGGCCGGGCGGGACAACCGGCCCGAGCAGGAGGTTGACCCGGGGCGGGTTGAAGGTTGCCCGGTCCTCCGGAATGGCGACCGCATCCGGGTAGCGCATATCCCAGACGAACCGGTTGAGGCCGGCCTCAGCTGATACCCTGGGCTCCTCCTTGCGGGGTGGCTCCCCGGGTCGGGGCTTTTCGGGCTCGCGGCTCGTGAACGTCTTGATGACTTCCCCGGCGGCGTCAAGGAAGGTCAGGGTAACTTCGTCCCGAGGCTTTTCCCGGAAATAGTAGGTTACGATTACCCCGTCCGGCGGGTTCTTTCCGGCATCAAGGAACACCTCTTCAGTCTGGCCGTTTGTCTTCTTTACCACCTTATACGTGGTTACGACGGGGCCGGCCATCCGGTAGTTTTTCTGGCCGACCAGGGGCCGATTCCCGAAGCCCCGGTAGGTTTTGAACCGGATGGTCCGACGGGGCTGAGCAAGCCAGGCCGGCTCAGCCAGGGCCTCTTCGCTGAGCTGACGGAGGGGGGTTATGTCGTCGAGAATCCAGAAGGACCGGCCGTGGGTTGCGACGATCAGGTCGTCATCCTTGATAACCAGGTCGTAAATGGGGACGACCGGCAGGTTCCGGCCGTGGAACCGGTGCCAGTTCGCCCCGTCGTCAAAAGACACGTAGAGGCCGGTCTCGGTCCCGGCAAAGAGCAGGCCCCGGCGGACCGGGTCCTCCCGGATGCACCGGGTAAAGTCGTTTTCGGGGATGCCATTCGTGATCCTCGTCCAGGTCCGACCGTAGTCACCGGTTTTGTAAAGATAGGGCCGGAAATCGTCGAGCTGGTAGCGGGTCGCCGCGACGTAGACCGTCGCCGGGTCGTGGGGCGAGCATTCGACCATGCTGATAAGGGCCCATTCCGGCAGGTCGGGCGGGGTGACGTTCTGCCAGGTTTTGCCCCCGTCCCGGGAGAGGTGAATCAGGCCGTCGTCTGTTCCGGCCCAGAACACCCCCGGCTCGTGGGGAGATTCGACGAAGGAAAAGATGGTGCAGTAAACCTCGGCGCCGGTGTTGTCTTTTGTGATCGGGCCACCGGACGGTTCGAGCTTTGTCGGGTCATTCCGGGTCAGGTCGGGGCTGATGACTTCCCAGCTCAGGCCGAGATTTCGGGACCGGAAGATAACGTTTCCGGCAACGTAGAGGGTGTCCGGGTCGTGGGGCGAGAAGAGGATAGGAAAGGTCCAGCGGAACCGGTACTTGAGGTCTTTTGCGCCGACCCCCATGCCAGTGGCCTCCGGCCAGACGGTTATATTTCGTTCCTGGCCGGTCCGCCGGTCGTAAAGGATCAGCCGGCCGTTGCCGAAGCCGCTACCGATGGCCCCGCCGACGACGATGTTCGGGTCGTCGGGTTTTACGGCGATGTAGCCGCTCTCGCCCCCGCCGGGCTTGTACCATTCGGTCTGGGTAATCGCCCCCGTTATCGACCGGCTCGGGAGGCTAATGGCGGTGTTATCCTGCTGGGAGCCGTAAACCCGGTAGGGAACCTGGTTGTCGGTCGTCACGTGGTACATCTGGGCGGTGGGCTGGTTGTCGATGGGCGTCCAGGACTGGCCGCCGTCGAAGCTGACGCTGGCGCCGCCGTCATGGCCCAGGACCATCCGCTTCGGGTTCCGGGGGTCAATCCAGAGGTCGTGGTGGTCGCCGTGGGGCGATGCCATCGTCGTGAAGGTGCGGCCGCCGTCGGTCGACTTCCAGAGCTCGATATTCAGAACGTAAACCGTTTCGGGATCCTGGGGGTCGGCGACGATGTGCTGATAATACCAGGCGCGGCGGCGCAGGTCGCCCTGCTCGCTCAGCCGCTCCCAGGTTGCACCCCCGTCGTCGGACCGAAAGACGGCCCCGTCAACGGCTTCGACGATGGCCCAGACCCGGTCGGGCTTCGCCGCCGACATCGCCAGGCCAATCCGGCCCTTGACGCCGGTGGGGAGCCCGGGGTTGGTTGTGAGCTCGACCCAGGTATCGCCGCCGTCGGTCGACTTAAAGATGCCGCTCCCGGGGCCGCCGCTGGTCAGGCTCCAAAAGGTCCGGCGGACCTCCCAGAAGGCGGCGTAAAGTACTCGCGGGTTAGTCGGGTCCATCACCAGGTCGATGGCCCCGGCGTTGGGGCCCCGGTAAAGCACTCGCTCCCAGGTCCGGCCGCCGTCAGTCGACCGGAAGATACCCCGCTCCTCGTTGGGGCCGTAAGCATGGCCGAGGGCAGCGACGTAGACGATATCGGGGTTGGTGGGATGGACCCGGATCCGGGCGATGTGGCGGGTATCCGAAAGGCCGAGGTGGACCCAGGTCTTGCCGCCGTCGGTCGATTTATAAACCCCGTCGCCGTGGGAGACGTTATTTCGGATGCACGATTCGCCCATCCCGACGTAGATGACGTTCGGGTCGGATTCGGCGACGGCAATCGCCCCAACGGCCGCGGTCTTAAAGTAGCCGTCGGAGACGCATTCCCAGGTGAGGCCCCCGTCGGTGGTCTTCCAGACGCCCCCAGCGCAAGCGCCAAAGTAGAACGTAAACGTGTCCGTCGGGTGGCCGGCCACCGCCACGACCCGACCACCCCGGTACGGCCCGATGCACCGCCATTCAAGTCCCTTAAAAATTGCTGGGTCGAGTGCCTGCATCTTATCCCTCCAGGCAGTCAGCTCAGTAATCAGCCGACAACTTCCCGGAAGACCCGCAGGAAGTTCAGGCCGAGGAGCTTCCGAAGCTCGTCCTCATTGAACCCCCGCTGGGCCAGGGTGACGGTTATGTTTGGCCAGTCGGCAAAGGTTTCGTAGCCGTGGAGGCGGTATTCCGGGGTGAGCCGATGCTCCTCCCGCCGGAAGCCGGACCAGTCGAACGTTCCGGGTCGGCGCAGGGGCATCTCCGGCGGCCACTCGATGAGGGATTCGGTCCCCGGTCCCGGACCGGCCTTGTCCGTGCCAATTCCGACGTGGTCGATGCCGCAGACCCGGACCAGGTGCTCGATGTGGTCGGCAAAGTGTTCCAGGGTCGCCTCTGGCGTGGTGCTGATAAAGCCGGGGACGACCACCACCCCGAAGTAGCCGCCCCGGTCGGCAATCGCCTTGGCCAGCTCGTCGCTTTTGCCCCGGTCGTGGTAAGCAACCGCCTTCGCGGCCGAGTGGGAGACAACAATGGGGGCCGTGGAAACCTTGAGGGCGTCCCAGCCGACCTGCTCGCTGCAGTGGCTGACGTCTACCAGAATGCCCAGGTCATTGAGCCGGCGGACAACCTCCCGGCCGAAGTAAGTCAGGCCGCCCTGGTAGGCCTCGGTGCAGCCGTCGCCGACGAGATTCTGAAGGTTATACGTGAGCTGGACCATCCGGACCCCGAGATTATAGAAGACATCTATCCGGTCGAGGTCGTCTTCGAAGGCGGTGGTGTCCTGGAAATCCAGGATGATGCCGTGTTTGCCTTCCCGGTGGACCCGTTCGATGTCGGCGGCCTTCTTGACGATGGTGACCTCGCCGTTGAGGGCATCAGTCATCCCGTAAGCCTGGGCAATTCGGCGGATGGCCCGGTCGTAGGCCTGGCTGATGGGGCCCGGCCCCGAATATGTGCCGCAGGCGACCGTGACCCCGGACCGTTTCCAGAGGTCCAGGTACTGACGGCGGGCCTCCTCAGAGGTCTGAATTTCCCGGCAGGCCATCGCTTCCAGGATGGGTTGCGCCTCTTCCCGGGAGCGGCCCTGCCGGGCCAACTCCTGGAGGACCTGGCGCATCTTCTCCGTGAAAACCATGCCGTAGGTGATGGGCGGCTGCTGGGTGTCGATAACCAGGGCCTCATAGTGGAGCTGACGGGCCTCATCGGGGGTGAGGGACGTTTGGGAACGCCAGACCATGTGGCTCCTCCTCTCCTGCAAACGGACTTGAGACCGTTAAGCGGTTCGCTGAAGTGTAACCGGCAGGACCGGTCCGACGCAAGTCCCGGTCCGGGCCGCGTTCCGGTTATACTCAAAATCAGCCGGTCCTTAAATCTGGCCGGCTGAAACCACAGGATGGGGAGCGTAACTGGCGTGTGGGTTGTTCTGGTTCTGATTGCCCTGGGGACCTTGCTGAGTCTTTATTTCCTCGTTGTGCTGGTTGGGGCCGTCCTCGCCCTCGTGCCGTGGCTGATCCTCGGCCTGATTGCCGGCTGGGTCGCCGACAAGCTGATGGGCAACCGCTTCGGGTTGCTGGGTGACCTGTTAATCGGGCTGGCCGGCTCCGTTATCGGCACGGCTCTTTATACCCTGCTCACCGGCCACCGGCCCGGCGGTCCGTTCGGCATTACCCACCTGATTATGGCTATCGTCGGGGCCGTGCTTTTGCTGGCCGTCCTGCGGGCCCTCAGCCCGAGGACGACGGCTTAAGGGCCCGCCGGGTTCGGGCTTAGTTCGAACGGTGAGCTGGGCGGGCAAAGCGGTGGGGGGATTTCCGAAATTCCTCCCGGCAGGCGTCGGAGCAAAAGCAGTAGGTCTCCCCCTCGTGGTCAAGGGGCATGGCGGTTTCGGTCTCAAGCCGACGGCCGCAGACCGGGTCCCGGAGCTCGCCGGGGAGGCCGACTTCGGCGGCCGGCACAACCTGCCTTGGTATGATGCCCAGCAGGTCGGCGGCAAGCCGGAGTTCGTCGGCGATGAGCCGGGGTAGAAGAAAGTGCTTACGGACATGCTCCCGGCCGCGGGCACCGAAGGCCCGGGCCTCCTCGGGGTGCCGCAAGAGCCAGACCGTTCGGTCCGCACACTCCTCGATGGAGTCGATCAGAAAGCCGCTTACCCCGTCCTGAACCTGGAGGGGGATGCCGCCAGCCCGGCCCGCCACGGCCGGTGTCCCCTTCCAGAGGGCCTCAGAGACGACGAGCCCGAAGCCTTCCCGGACCGACTTCTGAATGACCACCCGGGCAAGCCGCTGGAAGGCGTTGACTTCGATGTTGCTGACCCCCGTCAGATTCGTATAGATGTGGATGTCCGGGTCAACCCGGGCGGCGTCCCGGACCTGGTGATAGATCTCCCAGCCCTCGGGGTCGTCCAGTGCCATTGCGCCGACCAGGGCAAGCTGAACGTCGGGAACCTCCTGTTTGATGAGCCGGTAGGCGGCGATAACGCCCAGGGGATCCTTCCAGGGGTCGAAACGGCTCACCTGAATGATCAGGGGTCGCTCGGTCTCGACGCCGATCCATTGTAGAACCCGGCGGGCAAGGCGAAGGTCGAGCTCCAGGTTTTTTGGGCTCTCCGGGTCGATAGCCGGCGGAATGATCTCAACCCGTTGAACCGGGAACTCGGGTGGGACAAAGGACCCCATGGTAAAGACAGCGGCGTCGTAGTCGGCGACGTATGGCCGCACAAATCCCCAGACCTCGGGGTTCGGCTCAGAGGTATCGATGTGACAGCGCCAAACCCATTTTGCCCGGCCATGTCCGTGGAAATGAAGGAGGGCCAGCGGCTGGGGGTCGTGGACGAAGACCAGGTCGTAGTCGCCTTCAAGCAACCGGGCATTGCGCATCGAATGGGCAAGGTAGACCTCCTGCTCGGTTGGGGTCAGGGCGCGCTCGGCACCCTGGAGGCCATTGTGGATGGTTTTGGTTATCCGAAAGAAGGTCTCATCGCCCGTGATAACCTGCCATTCGGCCTCGAGCCCGAGGTCCCGGAGGAGGGGGATCTCTGACCGGAGGATTTCGGCGACACCCCCGCCGTAGGGAGTCGCGTTGATGTGAAGGATTCGGGCTCCGCGCAGGGCCGAGGCCAGGGTCCGCAGCTGCTCGACCACCTCAGGGCCCGCGCTGGTCTTGTAAGCGGCAATAGACTGGCGGCCAACGTCGATCTTCTCAAGCATCCCCGCCCCCAGCTCAGCTTTCCGGTTTCCCGACCATATTAGCACAGTGGGTCGGTGCCGGGACCTGGCCCTTTTGCAACCGACGTACCCCCCACCGGGTCAGTCCGAGGGCCAGGAAGCCCACCTCCGCCGCGGTCGCCCCGACCAGGGCGATTCCGGCGGCTACAACCCCGGGGAACCCGGTCCGGGCAGCAACCACCGGGAGCAAAACTGCAATGGCAAGGAGGTAGATCGTAACCGCGAGGCCGACCAGGCTGGTTTGGCGGACGGCAACCAGGCGGCCCCGAAGGAGGGCCCGCAAGGCAACCAGAACCGGCAGGACCACGAGAATCCGAACCGGTGTCCGGGCCAGGTCAACAATCCGGGGAGTCAAGCCCAATCTCCCGCCCAGGTAGACATCAAGCAGGGGCGTGAAGGCCAGCAGGGTCAGGGCCGCCGAGCCGACGAGACCGGCCCCGACCGTAAACCGGGATACCCGGTGGGCTCGGGTGGTGCCGACGGCAATGACCGTATGCTGGAGCATGCTCAGGGGGTTCCCGACCAGATTCACGGTCGAGTTGACAACCGGCCAGGCTGCCAAGGAAAGTTCGGGCAAGGTCGCCCGACCGATGCCGCCGGTTATGACCGAGGGAACGGCATTCAAGAGAACCTGCATCCAGATGAGGGGCGTATAGAACTTTAAGATTGCCCCCGCCGTCAGGGGCGAGATGCCCCTGGACGGTAGCTCGTGCAGCACACGGCCGACCGCCGGCCTTGACCACCAGGCAATCAGGAGGGCCTCGGCCGCGACGCTGAGGGCCTCGGCGAGGGTACCGAGCATGGCCCCCGGTAGATGGAACACGGAGGGTCCCCAGAATACAACAATCCCGAGCACGGCCAGCCGGACCACGACGGCGTAGGCAATCGGGCGGGTCTTCCCAAACCGGACCATGAGCCCCTGGAGGAATCGCCGCAGGCCAATCAGGGGCGGCCAAAGGACAAGAAATCGCACGGCCGCGGCCGCTTCCCGGGCGATCTCCGGGGGAACCCCGAGCACGTCGAGCATGACCCGGTCAACGGCCGGGGTAAAGTACAGGCCAAAGCCCAGCAGGGCAAGGCCCAGGCCGGCGGCAGCCATGAAAAGACCGAACCTGAAGAAGCTCTGCCGGTCCCGAACCAGGGCGATACTGCCCTCGAGCATCGAAATAATCGGGCTTTCAACCAGCAGGGCCAGGTTGAAGGCCACCCCGAAGGCGGCCAGGGCCAGGGCCGGTTCAGGCAGTCGACTCAGTCCGCTGGCGACCACCGGGCCCTCAAGATTCATGACAAAGGCGCTGAATGCCAGCGGGGCCGACAGGCTGATAAGTTCGCGGTAAGTCGGGTCGGCCGTCGGAGCCCCCGAGACCGCCCGGCTACTGCCCATTCTCGCCGCGCTCGGCCTGTCGGATGACTTCCTGGATCGTGTCCGGGGCAAACCCGCGCCGGGCCAGCTGGCCCCAGAGCCGCTTTCGACGCTCTGCTGGTGGGAACTTAACCAGGCGCGGCCAGAGGGCCCGGACGACCTTCAGGGCTGATTCGGCCTCATCGAAGTCGGCCAGGACCTCCTGAACCGTCTCACGGGCCAGCCCTTTCTGCCGCAGTTCCGCCCGGAGAAGATGTTCGCCCCTGGGGCTGAGGGCTTCCCGGCTCTCCCGCCAGAAGCGGCCGAAGGCCAGGTCATCCAGGAGACCCTGGGCTCGAAGTTTTTCGACGGCGGCGTCGGCAGTCTCTTCGTCAAACCCCTTTTTGAGAAGCCGCCCCCGAATCTCGGCCTCGGACCGGGGCCGGTAAGTAAGCAGCCGGTAAGCCGCTGAGAGGGCCTTCTCCAGGGCGGACTGCCGCTCGAGGTCGGCAGCTTCGGCCTCAGAAAGGACCCGGCCGATGCCCAGCCGGTACTGGTGGGCAGTTACCGGGTCGAGGCTGAACGCAAAGCGGCCGTCGAGAAAAACCCTGACAACCGGGCCGGACCGGGTTTCAACAGTCTCCAGGTTCGTGACGGTCGGCATCCGCCTTCATTATATCCGGGTTCGCGACCGGTCCAGCGGGCCCGGCCGACCGGGTGGAAATCGCCGGTTCGGGCTAAAATCTCGGGGGACGTCCGATGGGTCTGGATGCTGGGTACCCGGCTAACCGCACCTGCCTGCTCATCATTGCCGGATTCGTTATCTGCTCAACCGTTCTGAGTCTGGCGATGCCGGTCTATGAGGCCCCGGACGAGCCGTCCCATGTAGCCGTTGCCCGGTACATACTGACCCATCGAGCCCTCCCCAACCCGGCTCAGGACCCGTCCGTTGGTCAGGAGGCGGCTCAGCCGCCCCTCTATTACGCCCTCGGCGCCCTCCTCCTTGCCCTGGCCCCGGAGCCCCAGCTTGCTCCGGTCTGGGGCAGTGCCAATAACCCCCACGTCAGCTTTGACCGGGCGGGCCCTGGCGCCGACAACCGCAACCTCTTCGCCCACCCGAACGAGGGCTTCCCCTATCGGGGAGATGTGCTGGGGATTCACCTGATGCGGCTGCTGAGCGTCGGTCTGGGGGTCATAACGGTCACTGCGACCTTTTTACTTGCGGCGGAGGTCTTTCCCGGCCTCTCAGGGGCGGCGGTTTTGGGCGCCGGGCTGGTAGCCTTTAATCCCCAGTTTGTCTTTATCTCCGGGGTGTTCAATAATGATGCCGGCATTGCGGCCGCCTCCACCCTGGCCCTCTGGCTCGCCGTCCGCCGCCTGGGCAGACCCCGCTCTTTGCCGGAGTCGGTGCTCCTTGGGCTGACAGTCGGGGCCGGCCTGCTGATGAAACTGAGCGGGCTTGCCCTGCTGGGACTGGTGGCGGCCTCGCTGACCGTTGAGCTGGTGGTCTTTCGCCGGAACGTGCGGTTGCTATTTATCCAGGGGGCCGTTATTTACGGGGTGGCGGCGTTGCTGGCAGGCTGGTGGTTTCTCCGAAACCTGCTTGTTTACGGTGATCCCCTCGGCTGGAACATGCTGCTGGTTGCCTCGGCACCGATGGTTCGACCGCAGCCCGTGGGGCTGGGGGAGGCAGCCCGACTCCTCTGGAATGCCCGGGGGTCGTTCTGGGGACTCTTCGGCTGGTCTAACATTCTGCTCCCGGAGTGGTCTTACGCCCTGACCGACTGGCTGAGCCTCATCGGTCTTGTCGGCCTAGTAGGGGTGGGGTGGACGGCCTGGAAGCGGCGGAATGCGGTCACCCTGGCCCAACTCGGGCTGATTGTCGGCTGGGTTGCTGTCATAATTGGGGCCCTTATCCGCTGGGTGCAACTAAATGGTGCAGCCGACCAGGGCCGGCTGCTTTTCCCGGCCATCGCCGCCGTGGGCGTCGGAATCGGGGCCGGGATCGCATGGCTGGTGGACCGGGTCATAGAAGGTCAGGATCTGGGGAGACCGTCAGCAGGCCTGGCGATTTTCGGATGCGGCCTTAACCTGGTCGTCCTCTGGGCTGTGGTCCTGCCGGCCTACCGGCCCACCTTCGGCGGCCCGGTACCCGTTGAAAACTTCAGACCCGTCCGTTTCGGGGATAGTATCGAGCTTATCGGGGCACGGGTCTCACCCGGAACCGTCCGGCCGGGTGATTCGGTCGAAATTGACCTCTGGTGGCGGGCGCTCAAGCCTATTTCGGATAACTGGAGCGTAAGCCTCAGGGTTCTCGACCAGGACCTTAAGCCGGTAGCCGGTGTCGATTCCTGGCCCCAGGGCGGGCGGGCCCCGACGTCAGTCTGGCCCGTCGGGGTGGTGGTGGCCGACCGCTACCGGCTGGTGGTTTCCCGGACGGGTCTGGAGCCGGAGGCCGGCACGGTCTGGCTGGTTCTCTACGATGCCCACCAACCGAGCGGTCCTCGGCTGGATGTTTACGACGCCGATGGCCGGTATTTCGGAACCACAATCTCCATCGGCCGCCTGCGGCTCAGGCCTGTCGGCGGGGCTGAAGCCAAACCGACCACGCCGGTCGATTACCGGTTTGGGTCGGAAATCCGGCTGTCAGGTTATGACCTGAGACTGGCCGGAGGGCACTTAGAAATGGACCTCTACTGGCAGGCGACAGCCCCGGTTGGGCGGCCTTATAACGTCTTCTTCCACCTGGTGGATGAGCAAGACCGGCTCATTACCCAGGATGACGGCCCGCCGGGGCGGGGGCGCTACCCGACGGAGCTCTGGGAACCGGGCGACGTGGTCAAGGATCCCCACGTTGTGGACGTAAGCCGCCTCTCGCCCGGCGAGTACCGGGTGCGGGTCGGGCTTTACTCCCTCGGGGACGGCCGGCGGTTGCCCGCCACTGGCCCCGATGGCCTGCGGGTGGCCGAAGATGCTGTGGAACTTTATGTTTTTCGGGTCCCGTAGGACCGGGCTCTTGTGGTATATTTAAAAATGGCCTGGGGACGTAGTGGGTTCGACGGAGGAGGAAGGGGTCGGGCTGCAGGCCGAGGTGCCGTCCACCTCGTAAAACAGGCGGCAAAAAAAGACTGCCGACTCTAAGGCTTACGCCCTCGCGGCC
>JAUQQI010000334.1 GCA_030549955.1 Chloroflexota bacterium | reverse complement strand
CCGGGCCGGATAACTGAACTTCTCTTCCGGGTAGTTGACGGTCACCGGCCGGCGGAGGAGGTGGCGGAAGGTCACCGCCATCCCCCTCAGCATGCCCAGGCCGTACTTAAGGCCGTAGCTTACCGTCGGTATCGGCATGGTCCCGTCACCTTACCCAAAAATGAAGACCCCGACCGCGGTGACAAAGACATTGACCAGGGCCACCGGCAGGAGAAATTTCCAAGCCAGGCTGAGGAGCTGGTCAATTCGCAGGCGGGGCATCGTGGCCCGGAGCCAGATCAGGAGAAAGGCCACGAATAACATTTTCAAGACAAACCAGACGTACGGCGGAAGCAGCGGGCCCCGCCAGCCGGCCAGGAAGAAGGTCGTGATAAAGGCGCTGTAAGCCCACAGGTGGGTGTATTCGGCAATATAGTAAAGGATAAACATAAACCCCGAGTATTCCGTGTGGTAGCCGGCAACGATCTCTGACTCGGCTTCGAGGATATCCAGGGGCGAGCGGTTGAGTTCGCCCAGGCCCGCAACGAAGAAAACCAGAAACCCGAGAAACTGGGGAATAACATAAGGAACAGCCTGGGCCTCAACAATGCCCCGCAGCGAAAGGGTGCCGGCCGAGATGACAACGCCGACAATGGAGAGGACCAGGGGCACCTCGTAGCTGACCATCTGGGCCACGGCCCGCATCGCCCCCAGCAGGGCGAACTTGTTGCGGGAAGACCAGCCCGCCATAAAAATGGGTATTGTTGCCAGCGACCCCATCGCGAACACGTAGAGGACACCCACATTCAGGTCCGCGACCATCATCTGCGGTGTGAACGGGATGACGGCCCAGGGCATGATTGCGGGCACAAAGGCCGCAATGGGGGCCAGCAGAAAAACAGGCCGGTCAGCCACCGCCGGGATAATCGGTTCTTTCAGCAAGATTTTGACCGCATCGGCGACCGGCTGAAGCAGGCCGTAAGGGCCGGCCCGGTTGGGACCGTACCGGACCTGAAAATGGGCAATAACCTTTCGTTCAATGTAGTTCATCGCCAGGGTATTGTTCACGGCGAAAAGCAGGGTGGTGGCTACGGCGATGAGGCCGACGACCCAGTAAACGACCCACCCCGGCGCAAAAGTGCTCAGCCAGTTCGCAAAGGCCTGGACCAGGTTGGACAGGTCGTAAAGGTAGTCGAGAACTGTCACCGGTCGACCTCGCCCATGACAATGTCGATGCTGCCCAGGATAACAATCGCGTCAGCGACCTTATAGCCCACGGTCATCTCTTTTAGGGCCGTCAAGTTTATATATGAGGGCGAGCGGATTTTGAACCGGTAAGGGCCGACCCCTCCGTCGCTTACCAGGTAGAAGCCAAGCTCACCTTTCGGTCCTTCCACGTGGGCGTAGGCCTCGCCCGGCGGGGCCCAGACGTTTCCCCGGACGCCCGGATTGACCCACGGCCCGCCCGGGATATCCCGAACGGCCTGCTCGATAATCCGAAGACTCTGCCGGCACTCCTGAAGGCGGACCATGAACCGGTCGTAGCAGTCGCCGACCGTCCCGGTCGGGATGTCAAAGTCGAACCGGTCATAGATGCTATACGTGTCGTCCTTGCGCAGGTCCCACCGGACGCCGCTCGCCCGCAGGACCGGTCCGGAGGCCCCGGCGTCGATGGCGAGCTCCTTCGGCAGGATCCCGACGCCGCGGGTCCGGATTTTAAAAATCTCGTTTTCGGCGATAAGCTCTTCGTACTCGTCCAGGTAAGCCCGCATTGCCGGAATGAACTTTTTAAGCTCCGGGATAAACTCCGGGGGCAGGTCCATGGAGACGCCCCCGGGCCGCATGTAGTTGCACGTCAGCCGCTGGCCGCAGGCCATTTCGAACAGGTCCAGAACCTTCTCCCGGTCCCGGAACATGTACATTAGGGGACCGCCCCAGCCGCCGGCATCCTGGAAGAAGGTGCCCATGGCCATCAGGTGGGAGGCGATCCGCTGGAGCTCGGCCATGATCACCCGGATGTACTCAGCCCGTTCCGGAACGGCTATCCCGGCAAGCTTCTCGACGGCTTGGACGTACGCAAAGTTATTTGACATGGCCGAGAGGTAGTCGAGCCGGTCGGTAAATGTGATGTTCTGGACGTAGGTCTTTTCCTCGGCGAGTTTCTCGACCCCCCGGTGCAGGTAACCGAGGACCATTTTGGCGTCGATAACGACCTCGCCGTCCACGGTGAGGACAAGCCGAAACACCCCGTGGGTGCTGGGATGTTGAGGCCCGAAGTTGATTACAACGGGCTGGGTTTCCAGCGTCATCGGTTCACCCTTCCTCATCCGAGGGGCTCTGCCGGCTCGGTCGGCAGCGGGAGGGGGATAATTTCTTCAACATAGTCCTTCCGGAGCGGGTGGCCCCGGAACTCGTCCCACAGGAATATTCGCCGGAGCTCCGGGTGGCCGGCAAAGACTAGCCCCATCAGGTCGTAGATTTCGAGCTCCTGAAGCTCGGCGCTTCGCCAGACGCCAACCAGGGACGGCACCACGACCCGTTCCCGGTCGGGGGTCCGGGTCTTCAGGACCAGGCTGTGGTGATGCTGCATCGAGACCAGGTGGTAAACCAGCTCGAAGAAGTGGGGATAGTAATCGACAGCCGTCACCGACACGAGATAGTCGAAGTCGAGACCCGGCGTCGTCTTAAGGAACCGGGCGACCTCGACGAGGCGGTCGAGCTTGACCCGGATATCGTTCGGGGTCCGGGCCTCGACGGACCCGGGCAGGGCACCTTCAAGCCGGTCGGCAACCGTCTGGGTGTCCAGCGGAACGATTCGTGTCATGACCCGTTTACGGGCTCGAGCCTGATGCCGATTTTGTTGGCGAAATAAGCGGCTTGCTGGCGGGCGAGCTCAGCGAGTTCCTCCGCCGTTCGCACGGCGACTGCTGCCCGCTCCGGCTGTTTCCGGGCGAGGCTCTGGGCGGCGATCTTTTTTTGAAGCTGGACCAGCCCGTAGAGGAGGGCATCCGGCCGCGGCGGGCACCCCGGGACGTAGACGTCCACGGGGATGATCAGGTTGACCCCCTCGACGACGCTGTAAGCACCCCGGAAGGGTCCCCCGTGGTTCGAGCAGGAGCCCATGGATATGACCCACTTTGGTTCGGGCATCTGGTCATAGAGTCGGCGGATGGCCGTCGCCATCTTCCAGCAGACGGTTCCGGCCACAATCATCAGGTCCGCCTGGCGGGCGGAGGGGCGGGCCAGCTCCGCCCCGAACCGGGCCAGGTCATAACGGGGCGTTCCGGTCGCGATGAACTCGATGGCACAGCAGGCAAGGCCGAAGGTTAGGGGCCAGAGGGCTGACTTGCGGGCCCAGTTAACGAGGTCGTCAACCGTCGTCAGGAGGATGTTCCGTCGCAAGTCCTCCTCAAGGAAGCTTATGTCGTCGGCGTGGGGTATCCGGGTCGCGTCGTGGAGGGTCTGGGTGTCAAGGGTCCGCAGCTGATTAATATACTTACCCGGTGGGACGAACTGGATGGGCCGACCCTCTGCCACCGGTCTTCACCTCCATTCCAGCGCCCGCTTGCGCCAGGCGTAAACGTACCCGACGAGCAGGATCGCTATAAACAGGAACATCTCTATAAAGCCGAAGAGGGCGAGCTGCCTGAACTGGACTGCCCAGGGATAGAGGAAAATCGCCTCGATGTCGAAAATGAGGAAGATCAGGGCGTACAGGTAGTACCTGACATTAAACTGAACCCAGGCGTCCCCAATGGTCTCCATCCCGCACTCGTAAAGGGCCTCCTTGTTGGGGTCGGGCCTGCGGGGGGCTAAGAGCCAGGCTGCGAGAACGCAGCCGGCAGGAAAC
>JAUQQI010000299.1 GCA_030549955.1 Chloroflexota bacterium | reverse complement strand
GGCCTGATGAGCCTGATTTACATCTGCGCCCCCTACTGGACGCCGAACGACGAACAGTATTACTGGAGCATCACCGACGAGAAGGGCAATCCCAGGCCCGCATACCTGGCCCTGCAGGCGATGGAGAAGGCCCAATGACGGTTCGGAATGAGATTCACCGCCTTGTGGAGACCGCCTTCCACCGGGCCCAGGCCGCCGGCGACCTGCCGGCCCTGGAGCTGCCCGACTTTGCTGTCGAGCGGCCGGCCCGACCCGAGCACGGCGACTTTGCCGTAAGCCTCGCCCTCCGGCTCGCCCGGGCCGCCCGCATGCCGCCCATGCTGATTGCCGGGGCCATCGCCCGGCAGGTCGACCGACCCGAGTTCCTCGCCCGGGTCGAGGTTGCGCCGCCCGGCTTTATCAACTTCTTCCTGGATGACCGCTGGCTCTGTCGGCAGGTAGACGAGATCCTGGCCGCCGGGCCAGACTACGGCCGGGTGCCGGCTGAGGAAAGCCTCAAAATCCAGGTTGAGTTCGTCAGCGCAAACCCGGTCGGACCCCTCCACGTCGGGAACGGCCGGGGGGCGGTGCTCGGCAGTACGCTGGCCAATATCCTCGAACTTGCCGGCCACCGGGTCACCCGGGAGTATTACATCAATGACGCCGGGAGCCAGATGGACGCCTTCTACCGGAGCCTCTGGGCCCGGTATCTTCAGGCCCTCGGCCAGGACGCCGAATTCCCGGCCGACGGCTATCCCGGCCAGTATCTGATTGATATCGCCCGGGAAATTGTGGCCGAACACGGCGACCGGTTTCTCACCGTGCCCGAGGCCGAGGGCCGGCTTGCCCTCGGGAAGCTCGGGGTCGAAAAGGTCCTCGGCCTGATCCGGCGGGACCTGGCTGACCTTGGCGTCTCGTTCGACGTCTGGTACTCGGAGCAGTCCCTTTATGATTCGAGCCTTTTTCAAAAAGTCCTCGGCCTGCTCCGGGAGCGCGGCTTCGTCGAGGAGCGGGAGGGTGCCCTCTGGTTTGTTTCTACCGCCCTCGGCGAAGACAAAGACAACGTCCTCATCCGCAGCAACGGTTTGCCGACCTACTTTGCGTCCGATATCGCCTATCATTACGATAAGTTTGCGACCCGGCAGTTTGACCGGGTTATTGATATCTGGGGAGCCGACCACCAGGGTCATGTGCCCCGGATGAAGGCGGCCGTCCAGGCCCTGGGCTTCGACCCGGACCGGCTCACTATTATCCTTACCCAGATGGTTACCCTCCGGCGGGGGGCGGAGGTGGTCCGGCTCTCTAAGCGGACCGGGGAAATCATCACCCTCCGGGAGGTTATTGATGAGGTCGGGCCCGACGCCTGCCGCTACTTTTTCCTGAGCAAGTCGGCCGACACCCAGATGGATTTTGACCTGGAACTGGCCAGACAGCAGACCCAGGAAAATCCGGTCTACTACATCCAGTACGCCCACGCCCGAATCTGCAGCATCCTCCGAAACGCCGCCGAGCGGGGCCTCGATTACGGGCCGGGCGACGTCGGCCGCCTGGGCCATCCGGCCGAATTGAGACTCATCCGCCGGCTGATTCAGCTGCCCGAGCTCGTCGAGAACGCGGCCCAGACCCTCGAGCCCCACCACTTCCCCCATTACGCCCTTGACCTGGCCGACGAGTTCCACGGCTTCTACGAGCAGTGCCGGGTCATATCCGAGGACCCGGACCTGAGCCGGGCCCGGCTCAAGCTGGTCAAAGCGGCCCAGACCGTTCTGGCCAACACCCTGCGGATCATGGGGATTAACGCCCCCGAAAGGATGTAAGCTGGACTGTGAAAGGACCAAACGGGGAGGGAGGCTTATGCGGATTGCGGTGAGCACCGACGAGCGGACCCACCTGGTCGACGTCCTGCTCGAAGAGCTTAAAAGGCGCGGCCATGGCCGCCTCTCCTTCGGGCCCGAGCCCGGCCAGGAGGCCGACTGGCCCGAGGTGACCCGGCAGGCGGCTGAAGCCGTCGCCCGGGGCGAGGCCGACGAGGGCATCGTGATGTGCTGGACCGGCACCGGGGCGTCCATCGCCGCCAACAAGGTGCCGGGCATCCGGGCCGCCCTCTGCCACGATGCCGAAACGGCCCGGGGTGCCCGCATCTGGAACCACGCCAACGTGCTGGCCCTGAGCCTCCGGGCAACTTCGGAGGCTATTCTTAAAGAGATCCTCGACGCCTGGTTCAGCACCCCCTACAGCGACGACGAGTGGAACCGGCGCCAGGTCGAACGTATCCGGGAACTGGAGCGACGGGCGGCCGGCATCAGTTAGCGCCCTGAAACTGGAGGAGGCAAACAATGGCGGGCAGCAGATTTCTTCGGCCGGCCGGCTCCTAGTCCATCTAGAGGGGCATCCTATCGCCCTTTTCCTCGCTGGCGACCGGGTTTACGCCGTTGACAACCGCTGTCCCCACCTGGGCTTTCCCCTTAATCGGGGCACTGTCCGGGACGGCATCCTCACCTGCCACTGGCACCACGCCCGGTTTGACCTCAGAAGCGGTGGGACGTTCGACCCCTGGGCTGACGACCTCCGGACCTTTCCCGTCGAAATTCGGGACGGGGAGGTGTGGGTCGACGTGGCCTTCCCGCCCCCATCCGTTGACCGCCAGCTCAGGCGCATCCGGAACGGCCTCGAGCGGAACATTCCCCTGGTTCTGGCCAAGGCCGTAATTGCCCTGAACCAGGCCGGGGTCGACCCGGCGGAGCCTTTCCGGACCGGCCTCGATTTCGGCACCCGCTACCGGCAGGCCGGTTGGGGTCCGGGTTTGACGACCCTCACCTGCCTGTTTAACCTGGTGCCTTACCTGGACTCCGACGAGCGGCCCCTGGCCCTTTATCACGGCCTCTCGGCCGTGGCCGACGACGTGGCAAATTCTCCGCCCCGGTTTTTCCTGCGGCCCCTGCCCGGCCCCATCCCGGATGTGCCGCCCCTGGGCCGCTGGTTCCGGCAGTTCATCGAGGTGAGGGACGCCGAGGCGGCTGAGCGGTGTCTGATTTCGGCGGTCCGGGCCGGGGCAACCCTGTCCGAACTTGCCACCATCCTCTTCGCGGCCGCAACCGACCACCGCTACCTGCAGGTTGGTCACGTTCTCGACTTTACAAACAAGGCGTTCGAGGCCCTGGAGGCCGCCGGCCCCGACCTGGCCGAACCGGTCCTGGCTAGCCTGGTTCCGGCCTACACCCGGGCGATGCGGATGGAGGAGTCCGCCAGCTGGCGGCACCCCGTCGACCTGGTTGCCATTCTCAACCAGGCCTTCGAGCGGCTCCCGGCCGCCATGGACCGGGGCAAGGGCCGCAACTGGGCCGGCACCGGCGTGAGCTGGCTGAGCTGGTCATTTCGGCCCAGCCCGGGGCCATTGCCGACGGCCTACGGCTGTCCGCCGGTGGCCCTGGCCGCGGCCGTTGCGTATCCGGCCGCCCTGCACACCTTCACGTTCGCCAACGCCGCCTACCAGGCCGTCAGGCGGAGCCCGGCCTCCGACGTGGTCCGGGGGCTCTTCGACGCCGCGATGAGCGTTTACCTCGACCGGTTTTTAAATATTCCGGCCGCCCGGCTGCCCGAGCCCACCGGACCTGCATCAAATCCCGGACAGCTCCCGGCCGAACTCGAAACCCTGCTCGACCAGCAGCAGCGGGTCGACGAGGCCGGCGGGCTGGTCGGAAGGTACCTTTACGGGGGCGGTGACCTCCGGCGGCTCCAGGCGGTGCTGGGCCGCCTGCTTTTGCGGGAGGACCGGGATTTCCACACCATCCAGATGGTCGAGGCAGCTTATCGTCTTTACGGGGCGGGCGACCCGGACCTGGACGGGGTTCCGGCGCTGGTGGCGGCCGCCCGCTACCTGGCCGCCCACGCCGCGACCCCCCGGGAGCAGACCCAGACCTACCGGCCAGCCCTCCGGCTCCATCG
>JAUQQI010000297.1:1403-3924 GCA_030549955.1 Chloroflexota bacterium | reverse complement strand
GTGGGCGGCCCCCTCTCCCACGGGTCTATCGTCGCCCGTGAGTACGGGATTCCGGCGGTAGTTAACGTCAAGACAGCCGTCAGCCTGGTTCGGACCGGCCAGACCATAACGGTCGACGGCTTCCGGGGCGAGGTCCACATCCAACCGGAAAGGTGACGGGGTTATAATCCCCAAGGGACGGCAGGAACCAGGAATTTTAACAACCTGGAACCAGGAGGATGTTTATGGCACGCAAGCTTGCGGCCGAAGAACTGCGACCAGCGGTCGACCCGGCCCGTCTGGGAATCAGGACCACCCAGGACGCCCAGCCGGTTGAGGGGATCATCGCCCAGCCCCGGGCCACGGCGGCCCTGCAATTTGGTCTTGATATCCGTCAGCCGGGGTTTAACGTCTTCGTCGCCGGGGTTGCCGGGACCGGCCGGCTGACGGCGGTGCGATCCTTTCTCGAAGAGCGCTCGAAGGCCGAGGCCCGGCCCGACGACTGGTGCTACGTCCACAACTTCAAGGACCCGTATCAGCCCCGGGCCCTGCGCCTCCGGGCGGGTCAGGGGCGCGAACTGGCGGCTGATATGCGCCTCCTCATCGAACGCATCCGCCAGGAGATCCCGCGGGTCTTCGAAAGCGACCAGTATGCCGCCCGGCGGGACGCGATCGCCCAGGAGTTTAACCGCCGGCGGGAGCAGCTCATTACCCGTTTCGGGGAGCGGGCCCAGCAGGCCGGGTTCCTGCTTCAGGCCACCGAATTCGGCTTCGTCCTCCTCCCGATGATGGGCGGGCAGCCGCTGAGCGACCAGGCGTTCCTCGCCCTGCCCGAACCGGTCAGGGAGAGCATCCGCCAGCGCCGGGAAATTCTCGAAGCTGAACTCAAAGAGGTTTTGAAGGAGATTCGCCGGCTCGAGCGGGAGGCCCACGAGCAGCTCCAGCAACTCGACCGGACGGCTGTTCTCCAGGCGGTCGGGGGCCTCTTTGAGGACCTGATTGAGAAATACCAGGACAATGAGGGGGTTGTCGCCTACCTCAAGGATGTGCAGGAAGACATAATTCAGAACTGGCAGGTCTTCCGGTCGCCCCCGCAGGTTCCGCCGGTGCCCATGGCACCCCCGGGGGTGCCGCCGGGGATGCCCTTTGCCCCGGCCTTTCTGCCCTTCCGCAAGTATGAGGTCAACGTCCTGGTCGACAACAGCGAGACGGTCGGTGCCCCGGTCGTGATCGAGGATAACCCGACTTACCAGAACCTCTTCGGCCGGATCGAGCGGGAGCCCCAGTACGGGGTTCTTTACACCGACCAGATGATGATCCACCCCGGCTCCCTCCACCGGGCTAACGGCGGCTACCTGGTCATCCCGGTCGAGGAGCTCCTGCTAAATCCCTTCGCCTGGCCGAGCCTGAAGCGGGCCCTCCAGACCGGCCTGATCGATATCGAAGACCTCACGGAGAAAATCGGATTCATCGCCGTAAAGACCCTGCACCCGGAACCGATCCCCCTGAATACAAAGGTTGTCCTGATCGGCACCCCCTTGATTTACCAGCTGCTCTACCTGCTGGACGAAGACTTCGGGGAGCTCTTTAAAGTCAAGGCCGAATTCGACACCCTGCTTAACCGGGACGAGACCGCCCATCGGCTTTACACGTCGTTTCTCTGCATGCTGACCAATAAGGAGAACCTCAAGCCGCTGGACGCCAGCGGGGTCGCCAAGGTCATTGAATACGGCTCGAGGCTGGCCGAGGACCAGCAGCGGCTCTCGACCAGGTTCGGCCTCATCGCCGACGTCGTCCGGGAGGCCCACTTCCAGGCTGACCGGGAAGGTAGCCCATACGTTACGGCCGACCATATCCGAAAGGCCCTGGACTTTAAAGTCTACCGGTCGAACCTGATTGAAGAGCGTATCCGGGAAATGATCACCCGGAACGTCCTGCTCGTTGACACCGAGGGCGAGAAGGTCGGCCAGGTCAACGGCCTGTCGGTTGTGCTGCTCGGCGACTACGCCTTCGGCCGGCCAAACCGGATCACGGCCACAATTTCCCTCGGCCGGGAAGGGGTGGTCGATATTGAGCGGGAGGCCCGGCTGGGCGGACCAATCCATACCAAAGGGGTCCTTATTCTCAGCGGCTACCTGGCCGCAAAATACGCCCAGGACAAGCCCCTGAGCCTTGCTGCCCGGCTCGTTTTCGAGCAGTCCTATTCCCTGGTGGAGGGCGACAGCGCCTCGGCGGCCGAGCTCTTCGCCCTGCTTTCGGCCGTGGCTGGGGTGCCCATCAAGCAGTCCATCGCCGTCACCGGCTCCGTCAACCAGCGGGGCGAGATTCAGGCCATCGGCGGGGTCAACGAGAAGGTCGAAGGATTCTTCGATGTCTGCCGGGTCAAGGGGCTCACCGGCGACCAGGGGGTCATAATCCCCGAAGCAAATGTCCAGCATCTCGTCCTGCGGGAGGACGTCGTCGATGCGGTCCGGGAAGGGAAGTTCCACATCTGGGCCATCCGGACCGTCGACGAAGGCATCGAGATCCTGACCGGTATGCC
>JAUQQI010000297.1:0-1386 GCA_030549955.1 Chloroflexota bacterium | reverse complement strand
GGGACCGGACGGCAAGTACCCCGAAGGGACCCTCAATTACCTCGTTGACCGGCGGCTCGCGGAGATGGCCCGGGCCCTGCAGGCCTTCGGGCGGGAAGAACGGGAGGCCCCGAAGAAGGCTGAGGAGGCCGAGAAGGAAGCGGTCCCGGCCGACCAGCCCCCGGAACCCCCGGGCGAATCCCAGTAACGGCCTGCCCGCCGGGCGTTTCTGGCCCCCCCGGATGCCGGCCTGTACATGTGTGCTATAATCCGATGCGATTGGGGCCGGTCCGGGCAGGCCCCCGGGGGCGTGCCGGCCGGTTCGGCGGGCTATAATCAACCGCGGACGAATCGGGAGCAAGAAAGCCGGGCGGTGATTCCGGTCAGGTTAAGGGTTCAGAACTTTCTGTGTTACCGGGACCCGGTGGTCCTGGATTTTACCGCTTTCCGGTTCGCCTGCCTCAGCGGGGAGAATGGAGCCGGGAAGTCGGCCCTGCTTGACGCCATTACCTGGGCCCTCTGGGGGCGAGCCCGGGCCCGGACCGCCGATGAGCTCATCCACCTGGGCGAAACCGAAATGGAGGACGAGTTCGAGTTCCGGCTCGGACCGAACCAGTACCGGGTCATCCGCCGGCGGAACCGGTCGGGGCGCAGCGGGAGCTCCCTTCTCGACCTCCAGCTTCTCACCCCCGACGGCTACCGGAGCATCGCTGGTAACAGTGTCCGGGAGACCGAGGAGCAGATCCGCAAACTGCTGCGCCTTGACTACGAGACCTTCATAAACAGCGCGTTTATTTTGCAGAACCGGGCGGACGAGTTCACCCGCAAGACGCCGGCCGAACGGAAGGAGATCCTGGCCGAAATCCTCGGCCTGAACCTCTACGAAGACCTGGCAAAGCTCGCCCGGGAGCGGGCCCGTCAGGCCGCCGAGCGGGTCAAGCTTCTCGATAGCCAGGCCCGGGAGCTTGAGGCCGAGGTCGCCCGGGCCCCCGACTACCGCCGGACCCTCGAAGAGGTGGAGGCCGAGCTCGGCGTCGTTCAGAGCCAGCTCGAGGAGCTCGAAGGCGTTCTTGCCGAGGTCCACCGGCTAGAGGTCGAAGCCGGCCGGCTCTCAGCCTGTCAGCGCGATATCGAGCGGTGGGTGGTCCACCTGCGTGCCGAAAGGGCGCGCCTCACCCAGCTCTGGGAGCAGCGTCGGCAGGACCGGGACCGGCTCCGTGACCTGCTGGCCCGGTCCGACGAGATTGAGGCCGGTTTTGCCCGCTGGCAGACCCTCCGCCAGGAAAGGGACCGCCTCGACGCCCTGCTCCGGGAGTTAGCCCAGCTTCAGGATACCGAGCGCCGCCTGGAAGTGAGCCTGCGCAACGACCTCCAGCGGGTCGAGCGGGACCGGGCCGGTCGGGTTGA
>JAUQQI010000232.1:549-3934 GCA_030549955.1 Chloroflexota bacterium | reverse complement strand
GCAGCGGCCCGTCGGAGCTTTGCCTCACCGGCCCGGAAGGCAGCCGGGCTCAGGGCCGGTCGGGGTACCGACCTGACCCGTACGACCAGCCTCAAGAGCGGCTCAAGTTCGGCCCGAGTCTGCGGGTAGCGGCGGAGCACTTCTTCAATGGGTTCGCCGGCCCGCAGTGCCTCGATGCCGTCGTTGAGGAGAGAATCCAGGTCAGGCCCAGGCATCTCCATCCCCCTCCAGCAGACGACGCAGGGCAGCAAGGGCCCGGTGCTGGAGAGCCTTTATGGCCCCCTCGGTCTTGCCCAGGATTGCCGCCACTTCTTTGACGTCCAGGTCCTCAATGAACCTCAGCAAGATCACCTGCCTTTGGTCGCCCGTCAGCCGGTTCAATGCACTGGCGAGCCGGTCACGGTCTAGGTCGAACAGGTCCGGGGAGCCGGCGCCGGCCTCGTTCGGCACCAGATCCCCCGGCGCAAACCGTGCCCGCTCCCGGAAGTGGTCAATTACCAGGTTGTGGGCGATCTTAAAAAGCCAGGCCCGAAAAGGTGCGCCCCGATGGTCGTATCGGCCGATATGTTCGAGCATCCGCAAAAAGACCTCGGATGTGAGGTCCGCGGCCAGGTCCGCATCCCTGGTTTGATAGTAAACGTAGCGGTAGACCTGGTCGGCGTAAAGGCGATAAAGGGCAGCCCCGGCGTCCGCATCGCCCCCCTTGAGCCGGTCGACCAGGTTGCGTACGGCTTCGGATTCGGAACCGGCCACGCGCCGATAGGTGTCCCCTCCACTAACTGCTCAATACTATAACGCCGCGGGGTGAGACGCAGTTACGGCCGGGACCGCGGCCCCCAACCCGGGTCAGAGCCACCGGCCGACCAGGGCAACCAGAACCGGCGCAAAGAGCAGGGCCGGCAGCAGGTTCGCCACGCGGATTGGCTTGAGCTCAAGGATAACCAGGCCGATGCCGACGATAATGAGGCCGCCGGCGGCGCTCATCTCCGTGACCATGGGGTCAGTGAGGAGGGCCCGGGCCCAGGCGGCCCCCAGGGTCAGGGCGCCCTGGTAGACCAGGATGGTCACGGCTGCAAAGGCGACCCCGATGCCGAAGGTAGCCGACAGGGCCAGGGACGTGAACCCGTCGAGCATGGCCTTGATGGCCAGCAGACTGTAGTCGCCGGTGAGCCCGTCCTGAATGGAGCCGAGTATGGTCATCGGGCCGACGCAGAAGATGAGGCTAGCGGTCACGAAGCCCTTGCTGAAGTTTCCGGCCTGGGCCGACTTTCCCCCGAACGTACCCGCCAGCCGGCCCTCAAACCAGTCGCCAAGGGCTTTGAGGCCGTCGTCGATCCCGAGAAGCTCACCGACGATGCCGCCGAGGACGATGCTGCCCAGCAGGATGAGGGGGTGTCCGGTCTTGAGGGCCATGGAGAGGCCGATAAAGATGGTCATAAGGCCGATGCCGTGCATCACCGTCTCCCGCATTCGGTCGGGCAGCCGGGTCCCAAGGAGGGTGCCAGCGGTACTCCCGGCCAGGACGGTCGCGATGTTTATGAGCGTACCGGTCATCGTCCCAATAATACCAGTCCGGCGAAGCTCCAGAAAACCACCGGGAGCGAAACAGCTTCGGCCGCCGGAACATTTGACACGGCGGCCGGGCTCGTTTATCCTCTGCCCAGAGCTTACAGGTCGGCAATTTGCAGGGCGGCCAGAGGGTCCCGGCAGTCGCCCGGCGGCCTACTGACCTGGTTCCGGGAGGCCGGGCGGCTATGGGTATCGCTATCAGGCAGCGGCCGGGTCAGGCCGACCGGCGTGTACCCGACGGCTGAATTCGAAAAGCCCGGCTCGTGAGGTAGGCTTCGTGGAGCTGGGGACTTCGATTTACACTTACCTGTGGGGTTGCTCTCCTGAAGAGGCAATTGAGCGGGCGGCCGCCCACGGGTTTCGGCTCCTGGAGGTCCCAACGACGCCGCCGTTCCTATGGCCCGCTCATTTCGGGCCCTTTGAACGACGACGGAGACTCCGTCGGCGACTGGAAGCCCTGGGTTTAACGGTCTATTCGGTAAATCCAACGTTTCTGGATATAAACCTGGTGAGTCTGAACCCGGCGGTTCGGGCCGCCAGCGTGGCCGAAATCGAAGAGAACATCCGGCTTGCGGCCGACCTGGGCACTTCGGTTGTCGTCGTCTCGGCCGGTCGGCGTCATCCCCTCATTCCGTCCCCATTCAATGACGCTTTTGACTTGGCCGTTGAGACACTTGGCCGATTGGCCCGACTTGGCGAACAGTTGGGCGTGGTCCTCGGCCTTGAGAACGTTCCGGCCCTCTTCATCGAGGGAGCTGAACAGTTGGTCCGGGTCGTCTCGGCCGTTGGCAGTCCGTCCTGCCGGGTTGTGTACGACGTGGCGAATGCTTTCCTGGTCGAAGACCCGGCGGCCGGACTCCTGACAGTTGCCGACCACCTGGTGCTCGTTCACCTTTGTGACACTCCGAAGGACCGCTGGGCTCACCTTCCGATTGGGATGGGCGAGGTGGATTTTCCGGCAGTGGCTCGGGCCGTCAGGACCATCAATTATGACGGGGTGCTGATGCTCGAGACGACGTACCCCGAGGACCCCGATGGCGGCATAAGGGTAAGCCTGGAAGCCCTGAGTTTGCTGGGCCTGGTTAGGGGCTTGGCCGATGGGGGCAGATAGCCGGCACAGGCCGGCCGGAGCCGTATCAGAGGGAGGTTACCTAAATGCTGGACGGTGAGACTCCGACGGATGTGGATGTCGTTGTGGTTGGGTCTGGCGGAGCCGGGCTGACGGCCGCGATTGCGGCGGCCGACCACGGCGCAATGGTGCTGGTCCTCGAGAGGTCGAGTAAATTCGGGGGCACGACAGCTTATTCGGGAGGCAAGGTCTGGATTCCTAACAACCACCATATGCGCCGGCTCGGGATTGCTGATTCCGAAGAGGGTGCTCGGGCCTATCTCGAGCGGACGACGGGTAACCGTTACCCCAACATGATTGACGCCTTTCTAAAGGCGGCGCCCCGGATGGCTGAGTACCTCGAGGCGAACACGCCCCTGGAATTCTACCCGTGCCTGAACTATCCCGATTACCACCCGGAGTGGGTTGGGGCGGCTCGGGGCGGCCGGGCTCTGGATGTCGTGCCGTTCGAGGCGGGGGTTCTGGGCGAGTATGCCGACCTGATCCGGCGGAGCCCAAACTTTGTTCCGTTCACCCACGAGGAGTGGGAGCGGTGGCGGTCCCCGCTTCGGTTTGACTGGGAGCTCATCGGCCGGCGGATTCAGACGAAGGTGCTCACGACCGGGCCGGCTATTGTGGCCGGCCTGCTTAAGGGTTGCCTCGACCGGGGGATTGCCGTGCGGCGCAGCCACCGTGCAGTCAGACTCG
>JAUQQI010000232.1:0-539 GCA_030549955.1 Chloroflexota bacterium | reverse complement strand
AGGGGGAGGGTATGTGGGCTTGAAGTTGAAACTCCCAGGGGCGGGCTGACAATCACAGCCCGGCGGGGCGTCATTCTGGCGTGCGGCGGCTTCGAATGGAATGACGGGCTCGTGGGCCGGTTTTTCAGGACGCCGACCCGGGGCGCGGCGAGCCCGCCGTGGAACGAGGGTGATGGCCTGACGATGGGAGCGGCTATCGGCGCCCGGTTGAGCAGTCCGGCTGAGGCCTGGTGGATGCCCCTTCTCAGGATTCCCGGCGAGGAGGCAGACGGCCGGCCATTTTATCGGGCAATGATCAGCGAGCGGGGGCTACCGGGTTCGGTTATTGTGAACCGGGCCGGGCGCCGGTTTGTCAATGAAGCCCTAAACTACAATGATTTTGTGCTGATGATGGGGGTATTCGACCCAACAACTTACGACTGGCCGAATATTCCGGCCTTTTTTATCTTTGACGAGCGGTTTCGTCGGCGCTACGCGGTTGCAACGATTATGCCCGACAAGCCGGTTCCGGAATGGGTTGCGAAGGCGGATTCCCCGAG
>JAUQQI010000309.1 GCA_030549955.1 Chloroflexota bacterium | reverse complement strand
GGACGGCCTGGGGAAGCAGTTCCTCCGGGGGCGCGACCGGCGAAAGGACGAAGTACTCGACGCCGGCGGCCTGAAACTGGCTGATCCGCTCGGCGCAGGCTTCCGGCGGCCCGTAGGCGCAGTAGCGGTCGACGAGCCCGTCGAAAGGTTGGGCGTACATCCGGCTCAGCCGTTCGGCGGCGACCCGTCGGGCCTTGGTTGGGTCATCGTCGCACCGGATGAAGAGCAGGAGGGCCCAGGTAAAAGGCCCGACCCGGCCGGCCGCCGCCCGGTAGGCTTCGACTTCCTGGCGGCCCTGTCGGTACTGGTCCGGGTCGATAAGATACGGGAACCAGCCGTCACCCAGGTGGGCGGCCCGGCGCCGGGCCGCCCGGGAGCGGCCGCCAACCCAGACCGGCGGGCCGCCCGGCTGGACCGGTGGGGGATCCAGCCGGACCTCTGGCAGCCGGTAAAAGCGGCCCTCGAAGCTGACCGGCTGACCGGTCCAGAGGCCCTTTAAGATGCGGATAGCCTCGTCGGCCCGGCCTCCCCGCTCGGCGATGGGTATTCCCAGGGCCTCAAATTCCGGCGGATATTCGCCCCCGACCCCGACGCCGAGGATAAGCCGGCCGCCACTGAGAATATCCAGGGTTGCGGCCGCCTTGGCCACGAGGGCCGGCGGCCTTAAAGGCAGCAGCAGAACCGACGACCCAACTTTTAGCTGTTCCGAACGGGCAGCGTACGCCGCCAGCACTACCAGGGCGTCGAGGGTCGGCCCGTGGTAAAGGAGGTGTTCGCCCGACCAGACCGAATCGTAGCCGAGCTGTTCGAGGGCTTCGACTTCGGCCGGGTCGCCGCCGGGGAAAACGATGCCGATTTTACCCCGGAGCATGCTGATATATACTACACCCGGGGGTAGTTTACGGATGCCGAAGCCGGAGCGGCTGATAATCCTGGACGGGAATGCCATCCTTTACCGGGCTTTTTTTGCCCTGCCTCCCCTCACCACCCGCCGGACGGGCGAAAGCACCCACGCCGTTTACGGCTTCACGAATATGCTCTTCAAGGCCATCCGGGAGCTGAAGCCCGAGTACGTGGCCGTCGCCTTCGACGCTGGGGTTCCAACCTTTCGACACGCCCGGTTCGAAGCCTACAAGGCCCAGCGCCCCCAGACGCCCGAAGACCTCGCCCGGCAGATGGCCCGGGTCAGACAGCTAGTTGAGGCCCTCGGCATCCCGACCTACGAGGTGCCGGGCTACGAGGCCGACGACCTGATCGGCGCAGTCTGCCGTCAGGCCGTCGAACGGGGCATCGAATGCATTATCGTGACTGCCGACCAGGACACCTTCCAGCTGATCGGCCCCGGGGTTAAGGTCCTTGCCCCCCGGAAAGGTCTCACGGATACCGTCCTTTACGACGAGGCTGCAATCCGGGAGCGGTTCGGGGTTGAGCCGCACCAGCTTGTCGACCTCAAAGCCTTACGGGGTGACCCGTCCGACAACATCCCCAATGTGCCGGGGGTTGGGGAAAAGACGGCCGTTGACCTGGTCAAGAAGTTCGGCTCCGTCGAGGGACTTTTCGCCCGGCTGGATGAGGTTGGCCCGTCGAAGCTTGCCGACCAGCTAAAGGCGGCCGAGGAGCTCGTCCGGCGCAACCTCGAACTTGTCAAGATTAAGACCGACGCTCCGGTTCGCCTCGACCTGGAAGAGTGCCGGCTTGGTCGGGCCGACCGGTCCCGGGTGCTCAGTCTGCTTCGGGAACTTGAGTTCCACAGCCTGGTCGAGCGGCTGGACGAAATCCTGCCACCTGAATCCCGGCCACCCGAGGCGAAACCCGGTCCCGAGCCGACGGCGGTCGACATCAGCGAGCTCGTTGAGCTTGCCGCCCGGTCGCCGGCCTTCGGGGCCCTGGCGGTCGGGACGGGGCCCCGGCCAATGTGGTCGACCCTGCACTCCATCACCATCTCGGTTGACGGGACCTGCGCTTTCGTGCTGGTTCACCCTCAGCCGGAGTTCTTCGACCAGACCTTAACCGACGGCCCTGAAAGGCTCCGGGCCCTGGCACCCCTCTTTGCCGACCCCGGAAAGCTCCTCATCGGCCACGACCTCAAGACGCTGATTTTACTTCTCGGCCACGAAGGGGTCGAGGTAAAAAACCGCCTCTTTGACACGATGGTCGCTGCCTACCTGCTGGGCGAGAAGGCCATCGACCTCAATGAGCTTGTATTTTCGTTCCTGGGCGAAGATGTCCCGTACCCGGCCAAAAAGTCCGCCCACCTCGGGACCCTCCCGGCTGATACGGTCAGGGCCTACCAGGTGCGCCTGGCCCGCCGGCTTAAGGAGGTAGCCGAACGGCTCGAGGCGCGGCTGGTCGAGCAAAATCAGCTCAGGCTTTTCAACGAGGTCGAGATGCCCCTGGTGCCGGTTCTGGCCGATATGGAGCGGGCCGGGGTGGCCATCGACGTCGACCGGCTGGGGACCCTGGGACGGGAACTTAACCGCCAGCTCCGGGAGCTGGAGCTCAAAATCTACAACCTGGTCGGCCACCAGTTTAATATCAACTCGCCCCGCCAGCTCGGGATTGTGCTCTTCGATGAGCTCGGGCTGCCCCGGGGCCGCAAAACAAAGACCGGCTATTCGACGGCGGCTCAGGTCCTCGAAGACCTTCGGGGTACCCACCCGGTTATCGACCTTCTCCTCGAATACCGCCAGCTTTCGAAGCTCAAGTCGACCTATGTTGATGCCCTCCCGGCCATGATCAACCCCCGGACGGGGCGGGTCCACACCAGCTTCAATCAGGCCGTGGTCGCGACCGGTCGGATCTCGTCGTCGGACCCGAACCTGCAAAACATTCCGGCCCGAACCGAGGTCGGCCGGCAGATCCGGCGGGCTTTCATCGCCGCTCCTCTGCCTGATGGTACCCCAACCCGCCTCATCAGTGCCGACTACTCCCAGATTGAGCTGCGCATCCTGGCCCACATCACTGAAGACCCGAACCTGATTGAGGCGTTTGCAGCGGGTGCGGACATCCACAGCGCGACGGCAGCGAAGGTTTTCGGCGTTCCACCAGAGCAGGTGACCCCCCTCCAGCGGCGGGTCGCCAAGATGATGAACTTTGCGGTGGTCTACGGCATCACCGAGTACGGCCTCACCGTCCGGACCGAGCTCTCCCGGGAGGAGGCGGCTGAGTTCATCCGCAACTATTTCGCAATCTACCCCAAGGTCAAAGAATACACCCGGGAAATTGTCAAGCTGGCCCGTCGCCAGGGCTATATCGAGACCCTGCTGGGTCGGCGACGTTACCTGCCCGAGATAAACTCCCCCAATGCGACTGTCCGGGCCGCGGCCGAGCGGATGGCAATCAATATGCCGATCCAGGGCACAGCCGCCGACATTATGAAACTCGCCATGATAAAGCTTCATGACCGGCTCCGGGCCGGGCATTACCGGGCCCGCATGCTCCTCCAGGTCCACGACGAGCTCGTGCTCGAGGCGGCGGCCGACCAGGTTCCGGAAATCGGCCGGCTTGTTCGGAAGGTTATGGGCGAAGCCTATCCCTTGAAAGTTCCCCTGGAAGTCGAGGTTGCCCACGGACCGAACTGGGACGAGCTCGAACCCCTCGAGCCCACGGCCCGGAGGGTCGCAAAGCCTGCCGAGGATATCGAGTTTGAAGAGTTCGCCGTCGAATAAGGGTCCCCAGCTCGCCCGCTGGCCCGCGGACTCGGTCGGGAAGATTCCCACCCGCTGGGACGACCTGCCGCCGGTCCGGTTTGCGGTCTCCCCGGATGAGCTCAGCCTCGACTTTTCGCTGAACTGCGGCCAGGCCTTTCGCTGGAGGCCCCTCGCCGACGGCGCCTGGACCGGGGTCGTCTGGGACCGGGCAGTCTGGGTCCGCCGCTCGGGCCGGTTTATCGAACTCCGGACGTACCCGCCCCTGGCCGACCCGGCCGGCTGGTTTTCTGGCTACTTTCGATTGGATGTGGAT
>JAUQQI010000139.1:931-3975 GCA_030549955.1 Chloroflexota bacterium | reverse complement strand
GAACCGGCGCTGGGCAATCTTCCCCTCCGGCGTCCGGTCAAAGGGCATGCCCAGGTGCTCCAGCTCGATGATAGCGTCGATGGACTCCTGGGCCAGGACCTCGGCGGCGTCCTGGTCCACAAGCCAGTCCCCGCCCTTTATCGTGTCGTAGACATACCATTCGGGGTTGTCCTCTTCCATGTTGCCGAGCGGGGCCGCAATCCCGCCCTGGGCCGCCCCGGTGTGGGACCGCAGGGGGTGGACCTTGCTCAGGACAGCGGTGCGGGCCCGGCGGGAGGCGTACAGCGCCCCCATCAGCCCCGACCCGCCGCCCCCAACGACAACCGCTTCAAACTGATGCCGGTGAATTTTCGGCCAACTAACCACGGCTAGCAACCTCCCGGAAGTTCCGTCACCCGAACCCCACCCACCAGGGCCACACTGCCGACAGTTAACAGGGCTACACCGAGAACCACTGCCAGCCCCTTAAGGCCCCGGCGCAGGCCCGGCTGATGGACATAATCGTCAATAACGTACCGCAGACCCAGTAAGCCGTGGATATACGCTAGCCAGAGGAGGAGGGCGTCGTATACCCGCCAGCCGACCATCGCCCACCGGTAATAGACAAAGCAGGCGTCGATAACGTGGACGTTGTTTATCAGGTGCATAATGGCCAGGTGGCCGAAGGCCAGGGGGATGAGCAGCACCCCGGACCAGCGCATATACGACCAGACCGCGACATCAAAGCGCGGCCGAACCGGCGAAACCACCCTTGCGGTGCGGTGAGACGCTGCCATCGCCTAACCTCCCAGGAAGCCACGGGCAACAATAGTCACCGCCATATACACGGCCACCGGAATATACAGGACGAGGAACGCGACGGCGACCGCGGTCAGCATCGGCCGCTGGGTCTGGGGACTCCAAAGGTGGGGGAACCAGTCGCTTATGGCGATGCGCAGGCCGTTAAGGCCGTGCCAGAGGACACAGCCCACCAGGATGACCTCGCCGATGCCAAAGAACGGGTTGCGATAAAGCTGAATCGCGTGGTTGTAAAGCTCCGGCGCAAAGAAGACGAGGGAAGTATCGACGATGTGAATCGTCAAAAACAGGAGGGTACCAAGGCCGGCAATCCGATGGGCAATCCAGCTGAGCTGATAAAGGCCGCCACGGTAGGTCAAGCCCTGCCGGAGGAGCAGCCCAAGACCGTACATCTTCTACGGCTCCTTTCGACGACGTGGGGTCTGGCTGCTAAATTATAGCCCCCGGCGGCGACGGGGCGCTATCCGGCCTCAGTCCTGCCCCAGACGAATCCCCGGGCCCGGTCCGGCGGCCACAAGCTCCGCGATGGCCCGCGCAACCGCTTCGGTCGTTCCGGTTCGGACCGCCCCAGCCGCCATCTCAATGGCCCCCCGCAGGGCCCGGGCGTTTGACCGGCCATGGGCCAGGACAACAACACCCTGAACGCCCAGGAGGGGAGCCCCACCGTATTCGGCGTAATCGTAGCGGCTCAACAGCTCCCGGAAAGCCGGGGCCAGAAGCAGGCCGCCGAGCCGGTAGCGGAGCCGCTCGTTGATTTTGGCCTGAATTGCCTTGAATAGCATCTCGCCAATCCCTTCGGCAGTCTTCAAGGCCACATTCCCGCTGAACCCGTCGGAGACGACCACATCGGCGACATCCCAGGGCAGGTCCTTGCCTTCGACATTGCCGACGAAGTTGAGGTTCGAGCTGCTGAGGAGCTGGTAGGCCCGGCGGGTAAGGAGATTCCCCTTGGTGGGCTCCTCGCCGATGTTCAGCAGACCGACCCGGGGCGACGGGTTGCCGAACGTGCAGCTGAAGTAGGCGCTACCCATTACCCCGAACTGGAGCAGGTGATAGGGTCGGCAGTCGGCGTTGGCCCCGGCATCGATGATGATGATCCGGCCCCCGAAAGTTGGCAGGTGGGTAGCCACCCCCGGCCGGTCAACTCCTGGCAGCCGGCCGAGGATGAGGAGGGCCCCGGCATGGACCGCCCCGCTGTTACCGGCCGAAACGAAGGCGTCGGCCCGGCCGCTGGCAACGAGCTCGAGGCCGACCACAACCGACGACCGCGGCTTCGTTCGGACCGCCTCACTGGGATGTTCCCCCATGCCGATAATCTCCGGGGCATCGACAATGGCGAATCGGGCCAGCTCGACCCCGGCGGTTCGTCCCGCCGAAATGACCAGCTCCCGGGGACCAACCAGGCTGATCTCATAGCGGTCGGCGACCAGGGCCGCTGCCCGGAGGACTTCCTCGGGCCCGCGGTCGCCGCCGACCGCGTCGAGGGCAACCCGGATCAACCCTTCCTCCTTGCGAGGATAAACATCCGGTCGGCCGATGAATGGTAAGGGCCAAGGTCATAATCGCCCCACACCTGCTCGGCCTCGAATCCGGCCAGCCTGAGCAGGTATTCGGCCTCCCGGCGGAATAGGAAGGCCAGCTCGTAGGTAAACACTGTTCGCCGCACCTCCCCGCACGGCCCGCCCTCGTCATAGAAACAGGTGACCCGCTCCACCTGCTCAGCCGGGTCGACCCGCCGGCAGACGAACTTGCTCAGCGTCCGGCCCCCGTCAACCCAGACCCGGTGGAGAACCAGGGCCGGGTCGTCGTCAAGGAAGCCCGGAGCGACCGGGTTCGGCAGGTCAAGGCCCAACAAGCCGCCCGGCCGCAGGTGCCGCCGGACGGCCTCAAGACACCGCAGCCGGGCCTCCGGGGTCGTCAGGTGACCGAAGGTTCCGAGGGGGATGATAACCAGGCCGAACGTCTGGCCGAGCTCGAAATCGGTCATGTCGGCCCGAACCAGCCGAACCCGTTCCCGGAGCTGCGGTGTTAGCTTCGCCTCGGCCCGGGCAAGCATGGCCGGGGAACTGTCGAGGCCAACCACATCATAGCCGGCCCCGGCGAGGGCGGCGGTCACCCGGCCGGTACCGCAGCCCAGCTCGAGGACCGGCGGACCGGTCCGGCGGGCCAGCTCCAGATAAAGGGTCAGGTCGGCGTCGTAATCGCCGTATTCGAGGTCATAAAAAGCCGCGATAGCGGCGTAGGGG
>JAUQQI010000139.1:0-894 GCA_030549955.1 Chloroflexota bacterium | reverse complement strand
AAAGGAGATGCCCACCTCTTCGGCCGTCCGGACGAGCTCCCCATCCGGCTCCACCAGCTTGGGAACTCGCACCGCGTCAGCAATCTCGACACTTGTCAGCTTCTGGCCACGGACAGCCACCATCCGACCAAACTCGCCCCGGGCCACCATCCGGACCGCCTCCGCCCCGAAGCGGGTCGCAAGGACCCGGTCGAAGGCGGTCGGCGAGCCGCCCCGCTGGACATGTCCGAGGACAGTTACCCGTGTCTCCTTACCGGTCATGGCGGACAGGTCGGCCCCAACCCGGTTGCCAATGCCCCCAAGCCGGCCGTAGTTCCCGTTACCGGGAGGCTCCACGAAGACCGGCTCGCCCCCAACCGGCCTGGCCCCCTCGGCGACAACCACGATACTGAATCGCCGGCCTGCCCGCTCTCGCATGGTAACCTTTTCGACGACCTTGTTTAAGTCAAATGGAATCTCCGGGATTAAGATAACGTCGGCCCCGCCTGCAAGGCCGGCGTAGAGGCCGATCCACCCGGCATTCCGGCCCATTACCTCTAGGACCATCACCCGGTGGTGACTTTCGGCCGTCGTATGGAGGCGGTCGATGGCGTCGGTGGCCGTCTCGACCGCCGTATCAAACCCGAAGCTGACGTCTGTACCGGCAATGTCGTTATCAATAGTCTTGGGAACCCCAATAATGGGCACACCCTTCTCGCTAAGCTCCAGGCCAATCTTGAGGGTTCCGTCCCCGCCGATGGCAATAAGGGCATCCAAGCCAAGCCGCTCGATGTTCTCGATAACCTGTTCTGAGCGGTCCTCGTAGAAAACCGTCCCGTCCGGCCGGCGGACCGACACAGCGAAGGGGGTGCCCCGGTGTGACGCCCCGAGGACGGTGCCGCCCCGGGGCAGGAT
>JAUQQI010000161.1 GCA_030549955.1 Chloroflexota bacterium | reverse complement strand
GGGGCCCCGGAGGCATCCCGCTCATCCATGACCGGACCGGCCGGAATTCCGGCCGCCTGCAGGGCCTCGAAGGCCTGCCGTGGGGTCTGGGTCTGCGTCCAGGCTTCAATAATCCGGTCAAGGTCGTCCTGGTTTGCGTGGCGGGCTTCGCGGGTCGAGAACCTCGGGTCAGCTACAAGCTCCGGTCGTCCCATAACCCGGCAGAGGGCGGCAAACTCCTCGTCCGTAAACACGCTGATAGCGACCCAGCGGTCGTCCCCCTGGCATCGATAGACGCCGTGGGGGGCAGCCGCGGGGTGCCGATTGCCATAACTTCCCTGAACCCGGCCGTTCATCGTGTAGTCGAGGATGATTGCGCCGATGTGCTGAATCATATTCTCGGCCTGGGCCAGGTCGATGAGCATGCCCCGACCGGTCCGATGGCGGTAGTGGAGGGCGGCCAGGACCGCGAAAGCCCCAGCAGCCCCGCTGGCCGCATCCATGTGGAAGGTCGGGGTTGTGGAAGTTGGGTCGGAGTCTGGGTAATGTCTTACCCAGACAAAACCTGCCACCGCCTCCACGGTGGACCCGAATCCCTGAAAGTATTTATACGGCCCGCTCAGGCCGAAGGGTGGCATCCGGAGCATAATCAGCCGGGGGTTCCAGGCCGAAACGACGGGGTAATCGAGGCCCAGACGCTCAATGAGGCCTGCGGCATTGTTTTCGACCAGGATGTCGCTTCTTTCAACGAGCCGACGGAAAACCTCAAGGCCCCGGGGTCTGTCAAGGTCCAGGGTCATGCTCAGCTTGTTGCGACCATGCCAGTTGAACATGGCGTGCCGATTCCACGGCCGCTCGCCTGGGTCAAGGTCGACATAACACCGGGCGATGTTGCCGGTCCGGGGCACGGCCTCCTTCGGCGGCGGCGGCAGGATGCCCCGGGTTGACCCTGGGGGGTGGTGCCGGGATTCGACCCGAATAACCTGGGCGCCCAGGTCTCCGAGGATCATCGTAACCGTTGGTCCGGCCCAGACAACCGTGAGGTCGATGACCCGGATACCTTCGAGGGGAAGACGCGCCGCCATTCCTAGATGATCCCCCTTTCTCGCAGTGTGTCCAGGTCTTGCCTGGAGTATCCAAGCTCGCCGCAGTAGATTTCCTCGTTGTGTTCACCCAGGAGCGGCGCCGGGCGTCGGATTGCCCAGCCGCCCTCCGACATTCGGAATGGTGGACCCGGATATTTAAAGGTGCCGGCTACCGGGTGGGATATTTCGACCCAGAAGCCGCGCTCATTAAAATGCGGGTCGTTCACGAGGTCGCCTGGGCTCAGGACGACCATTCCTGGAAAGCGGGCCTGCTGGGCGGCATCCATGACTTCGTAGCGGGTTCGTTCCAGGAGCCAGGGCAGTAAGAGCTCGTGAATAAACTCTTTTGTTTCAGGACTCAGCAGGGCCGCCGGGGTTGCAAAGTGAGGGTCGGTGATCAGGTTCGGCCGCCCGATCATCTCCAGGAACCGGGGAAGCATGCTTGGGACCGAGAGGAACGCCACGTAGCCGTCGGCGCACGGGTAGATGCCCCCAACCGGGGTCCCGGTCGGCTGCTCCCGGACAGCTGGCAGGCCGTGGTATTGATAGCCGAGCAGGAAGGTGGTGCGCCGGTCGGAGGAGCCAAGTTGGGTTTCGAAGACCGAGACGTCAACGTGCTGACCGAAGCCCTGGTAACGGGCAACGAGAAATGCCCCCATCGTTGCGGCGGCCGCGACCGTGCCGGCCTGGTACTGGATGACGTTTCCAGGCATCCGAATGGGTTCCCGGTCCGGCAGGCCTGTTGATGACATCGCGCCGCCCATCGCGTAAAGGACCAGGTCGCTCGCCTTAAAGTCCCGGTAAGGACCGTCCTGGCCGAAGTTGGAGATTGAGGTCATTACGAGCCTGGGATTAACTTTTCGAAGTTCGTCGTAACTCAGACCAAGGGCCGGCATGACACGGGGGCTGAAGTTTTCGACGAGGATGTCCGCGGTTTTGACCAGGTCAAGGAGAATTTTCCGGCCGGTTTCGGATTTCAGGTTTAGGGTGATACTTCGCTTGTTGGTGTTGAGAAACAAAAACAGGCCGCTCTTTTCGGGGTGGGCCTGGTCGCCCGGGAAGGGGCCGAGGCGTCGGGCTGGGTCGCCGGTGCGCGGCCGCTCGACCTTAATGACGTCGGCTCCGAAATCGGCCAGAAGCTTTGTACAGTAAGGCCCGGCCACGTAGTGGGTTAAGTCGATAACCCGGATGTCGCTAAGCACCTGCCCGTCCATTGTCGCCTCCTACCTGCCCTGCCAGACCGGCCGGCGGCGCTCGAGGAAGGCTGCCTTGCCTTCCAGCCGGTCAGCAGTTGTCTCGAGTAAAAGATAAAGGTCATTTTCCACCCGGAGGGCCTGGTGAAGGGGAAGCTCCAGGCCCCGCCAGACGGCTTCTTTGGCCAGCATCAGGCCAAGGGGCCCGTTAGCCAGCACCTCTTCAGCCGCCTGCCGGGCGGCGGCCTCGATGTCGCCGTCTACCAGCCGGGTTATGAGCCCGACCTGCTCAGCCTCGGGTGCCGGAATCTCGCGCCCGGTCAGGATCAGGTCGAGGGCCCGACCCCGGCCGACAATTCTGGGCAGACGCTGAGTCCCACCGAATCGGGGCAGGGTTCCGTGCCGGAGCTGGTCCATCGCAAAGACGGCATCCGGAGTCGCGAGCCGGATGTCGGCGCAGAGGACAAGCTCAAGGCCCGCCCCAACGCAGCGGCCCCGAACGCCCGCTAGCACCGGCCGGGGGTACGCCGCCACCGCCTCGGGGAACTCGAAGGCCGGATAGGCCGGCCGGACCCACGGGCCCCGAGCGGGGGGCGGGTCTTCAGGGTCCTCCCCGAGGCAAAAATCGGGCCCAGCCGCCAGCAGGACCGCGACCCAGATCTCGGGCTCATGGCCCAGGTCGCTGAAGGCCTCGGCCAGCTCCGCGGCCAGCACCGAATCAATGCGGTTTTGTCGCTCGGGCCGGCTGATGCGGACAGTTGCCAGCCGGCCTTCAATTTCGACCCTGAGGGACCTGTACCGGCCAGGCATGGCTAGTCTGCCAGCGCCCGTTCGAGAAGCAGCCCGAATTTCACCGGCAGGTTGAGACCGACATTAACGGCCATTTTGGCCCGCCGGACCAGGTCAGGCCCGACCTGCAGGACCTGGCGGGCTAGAGCTTCGGCGGCCTGCAGGTGCTGTCCGGCTGGAACGACCCGGTCCACCAGACCCCAGGCTAAGGCCTGGTCGGCACGGATGCGGCGGCCTGTCAGGACCAGGTCCATGGCTCGGCCGATGCCCAGGGCCCGGGGTAGCGTCTGACTGCCGCCGGCGCCGGGGATCATGCCGAATGCCGTTTCCGGCACGGCAAAAACCGTTTCGGCCGAGGCGACTCGGAGGTCGAGGCAGAGGGCCAATTCAACCCCAGCGCCAATGGCATAGCCATGGATGGCCGCAACGGTAAGCTTGGGAAAGTCGACAAGCAGGCCCCAGATATCCCGGAGCCATCGGACCTGCTTGGCAACCGTTACCGACGGGGCGGTCCCGAACTCCCGCACATCGGCACCGGCCGAGAAGGCCCGGCCGTGGCCGGCGAAAATAACGGCCTCGACGTCGGGGTCGATGGCCAGGGCCGGCATTAGGTCGAAAAGGGCGTCACGAATTTCGATATTGATAGCGTTGAGGACACCGGGTCGGTTGAGGGTCACCCGGGCCAGGGGCGGGGTCTTTTCCAGCAGGACAACCTGTTCGGTCACACGCCGTTCTCTCCTGCCCTGGCTTGGAAGATTATACCAGCTTTGCGCTAGAATTTGAGCGGAACTGAGATGGCATTCACCGTGCAGGATTTTCACGACCTGGTAAGGCTGCTTGAGGCCCATCCCGAGTGGCGGGTAGAACTCCGGCGGCTGGTCCTCACTGAGGAGCTGCTGGAGCTGCCCCAGCTTGTCCGGGAGCTGGCGGCGGCTCAGGCGCGG